>JBAXBM010000297.1:0-2482 GCA_037141995.1 Candidatus Omnitrophota bacterium | reverse complement strand
CCTCGACTGGACACGGAGCCACCAGTGTCCGCGATTGGCAACCAGGCGGCGAACTGTTCAACTGGATGCAAACCCGCATCCTGCAACTCGGCCCTCAGGGCTTCCGCATGGTGCTCTGGCATCAAGGCGGAAGTGACGGCGCGACTCCGCCTGAAGAATACGCCGCGCGACTCCGCACCATCATCGAGCAGACTAATCTCCGCGCCGGCTGGAGTTTTCCCTGGATGATCGCAAAATTCTGTAACACCAAAGGACAGGATATTCTAATCAAGTCCGGCGTGGCTATGGAAGGCCCCGATACCGATCTGCTAAGGGGCGGAGAATACCTCGGGCGTGATGGGAAAGATGCTCATTACACTGGGAAAGGACTGCGGAAGCACGGCGAAATGTGGGCTGAGAAACTGATTCCTTATTTGGCAAAACCATGATTCCTTAAAATTAGAATCTTTTATCGAATTTAATTATCACATTATTAAAGGACGCACAAATATGAAGAGACTTCGTGTTTTTTTCCTATTGTTGATGCTGCCTGTGGCGGCAAGAGCTGGGGATATGGGGCAACCGCTGAAACTGTACATTGCCCTGAACGGCGACGATCGGAATGAAGGGACAATTGAAGCGCCATTTAAAACCCTTGAGAAGGCGCGGGACACCATAAGGCAGATAAAGGTTAGTGGTTGGCTGCCCTCCGGAGATGCGACCGTCAACATCCGTGGCGGGGATTATTATCTGACACAGAGTTTTTTACTGAACGGCGCACAAGATTCTGGAACAACAGATTCTCCGATAGTGTACCAGGCATACCCAAGTGAGAAAGTGAGTTTGAAGGGTGCAAAAAAGCTGGACACTGCAAGGTTCGAGGCAGTCACCGTGCCGACTGTTTTATCAAGACTGCCTGCCGAAGTGCGCGGCAAAGTCAAAGTGCTGGATTTAAGGGAGCAGGGAATAACTGACTATGGCAGTATTGTGGGATACGGTCATGTGAATGCGGATTTCAACAGGTTATCGCCGCTAGGTGTCGAATTGTTTTTCAATGATGAGCCCATGACACTCGGGCGCTGGCCCAATAGTGGTTACACCTACGTTGGAGAATTCCCCGATGACAAAACAAAACGCAATAACAACAGGGCCGAGTTCCCGTATATTGGCGAGCGCCCGGCACGCTGGACTCAGGCGTCGGATTTTTGGATGCATGGTTTCATGAATCAATTTTCCGATGAGCGCGTGAAACTTGGCTCAGTGGATCCCGCGCGGAAAACAATCACATTCGTCCCAGGGAGTGAAAGACCAGTTGGAAGCAATATCAGGTGCTATTATTTCAACTTGCTGGAGGAAGTAGATTCGCCCGGCGAATATTACATCGACCGGGAGAACGGAAGGCTCTACTTTTATCCACCGGCTAATCTATCTGATGGCATTGCAGAACTTTCCACGCTCGAAGGCCCTTTGGTCGGCATGAGCAACACCGCCAATGTGAGTTTTCAAGGCCTGACTTTTGACATGGTGCGCGGCAATGCCATAGAAATCACAGGCGGCACGGAAAACATCATCAAAAATTGCATCATTAAAAATGTGGGCAAGGTTGGCGTGGTCATAGGTGGGGACGAGAATCCGTTTCAATTGGAAGGGCCGATGTCACCTTATGCCTATTATGGCGTAGAGGGAAAGTTCATTAAATTCCCAGATACCGGTGTAAATCCGTTTGATGGAGGAACCAACAATCAAGTGGTTGGCTGCGATATTTACAACATTGGCACAGCCGGTGTGGCAGTGACCGGTGGCGACCGTAAAAAACTCATCCCAGGAAATAATCTTGTCCACGATAATCAGATATACAAATTCTCCCGCTATAAATTAACTTATGAGCCGGCTGTCAACATAGGTGGTTGCGGCAACCGGGTCTCCCATAATTTACTTCACCATGGCCCGGCTCAGGCCATCCTGTTCCGTGGCAATGACCAGGTCATAGAATATAATGAAATTGCCGATGTCGTACTGGAGACCAACGATGCGGGCGCGATTTACACCTGGGCGACGTGGTCGTCGCGCGGCAACGAGATACGTTATAATTACTCTCACGATATATTCCCCCATGTCACATTTCCCCCTGGCAATGGTGTATGCGCACTTTATTTTGACGATTTGTTTGGCAGCGCCAAAGTGTATGGGAATGTGTTTTACAACGCTTCCGGCGTGCAAATCAACGGCGGTCGTGATTTCGAGGTGTTCAATAATATGATCATCAATGGTTTGCCTCCTCAGGCGCCGCCTTTCATGTGGGATATAGTCGTTAACGACAGAAGCTGGGGTGGCGGACCAAATGTTGGGGCATCTTGGCTGTCGGGAAAGGAGTTACGGAAATTTGATTATAAAAACTCCCCTTGGAAAGACAGGTATCCCCAGTTGGTGAATATTTTCGAAGACAGTCCGGGCTTCGCCATGCACAATAGGCTGACAAACAATGTGACCATAAGAGGAAAAG
>JBAXBM010000296.1:0-2530 GCA_037141995.1 Candidatus Omnitrophota bacterium | reverse complement strand
ATCCTTCAGTGACCAGATATTGCCCATATCGACGAAGAGTGCCCCTTCAAAAGGACCAATCATCGCAAAACGGTATTCGGCATTCGATTCAAGTTTGATATCACCCGACTGATTCGGAAATTCGTTCGGACCGGTCTTATATGAGCCTGGACCAAGGGTTCTGACTGGCCAGGCCCGTATTCCATTAGCACCTCCGGTGAAGAATTTCCGCTCAAAAGGGACCTGGTCTGAATTGCCAAATGGCACGGCAATGCCCGAAAAACCACGGATCACAAAAGTATTGAACTTATCAATTACAAAACCTTTACGGTATTCAAAATCGGTCTTAACATATTGGGCAAATGGAGTCCCTAAAAAGTGGTATTTTGAGCTTCCAAGCGAATCACTGGCGTAAAGCCTGCGATCAAAGATCCTGCTCACACCTTGTAAAAGGGTCCCTGCTGTTTCAAACGAAGCTCTGAAATAACTATAATTCGACTGTTTCTGAAGTTTTTGGTTCGTTCGGGTAAAACTGTAGTTCCACGACGATATCGTGTGATCGGTATAGGAACTTTTAATGTAAAGATTTTCAATACGCGAAACAAAGGCTGAATCGTAAGCAAACATCTTGACCATATTGAGGTCGAGGATATTAAACCTGTGTGTTGTATATTCAGATGATTTCCATTGATAACCAAGGCTTGCGCGTATAATGGTACGCGTATAGTCGGGCCGGCGCTGGTAATTGTAGGAGAGGCTCATCAGGGTCTGAGGAGTTGTAAAACGGAAAAAATTAACCGGCTTAAGCGGCGCTAAAAACTTGGGTAATGTAATTTTTGTCTCAATCCCGCTCTGATACGAATGAAAGGATTTGGCAGAATCACCTACCCCATACTTTTGTTTCTCAGTGGCTCCCATTAATGTCACATCAAGAAGCTCCCCGCCACCAAAAATATTTTTATGCTGATAGCCTAGATTTCCAGCAACTCCGAGGTTCCCCAAAGAGTTGGTCCCTTCAGCCGAGACCGAATACGATTGTCTGACCGCTGGTGAAAGCTGGATAATGCAATCAAGCGTTGGATTTCCGTCGGCGTCGCTTCTATTCGTTTCAACAAACCGGATATTGATCAGCTTAAATAACCTGAGTGAAAAAAGATCGTTGTAGGTGCGTTCTACCAGACGTACACTATAAAACCCCTTATCTGCGATATGATTCATATTGGAAAGCAATTCAGGACGGTATTTAAGCTTTCCGTTTGATATAAAATATTGATTTCCAATTTTGACCGTATCGTTTTTTAATTCCTGGAGGCCCCCTTTATTTTCTGTCAGGAGCTGTTTTTGCGATTCAAAATCGGTATAAAAATAGAAATTACGGAAGGTGTAGCGTTGATGATCGCGCTCCGAAACGACTGAGGGATCGGTTGAGACATTCTCCTTTTCTACCACCAGCTTAAGATCTGCGCTTTGGGGCGCTTTGGTTGTGTTGGGGCCGCCCGATTCGGTTGTTATACTTCCGGCAACCTTGACGTTCATATTACCGCCGACATTCGTATTCTGATCGCCTTTGATTCCCGTATAGGCGTCCCCGGCAACAGCTATTTTAGCATTTCCCAAAACTACAATCGTACTATGACCGCCTTGAACGCCATCAGCGCAAAGAACCCGAACACAAGGACATCGACGAGCATCGCGCGCCATTGACGTTCTTTATAAAATCTCAGCCCAAATAAAATGACAACAAAGACACCCAGCCACAGAAAATACCCATAAATAGGCTGGCCCGGAAAACGCTTGATCATAAAAAGCACATTCTGATTCTCGGCGAGCTGATACCCGTATTCCTTAAAGATATTCAACGGCTCAACAAGGCCCTGCCACCCCGACGGATTAAGGAGCGACGCCAGCGCCGAGGCCGCCCCGATGAAACCAAGCGCCAACGGCCGCCGGCGATCCTCATCATTGATCAAAGCATCCACGATAAAGATCGCGCCCAGGATAAATCCCATGATAAATAAAATATGCACATTGATCCAGGTGAGCTGAATGAGCGGGATAAGCCACAGCCATTCGCCTGATAAACGCCGGGCACGCCATTCACTCAGAATAAAGAATTCAATGGCGAGGAACAGCGTCGTGAACCCCTCCGGCCTGATCTCCTGGCGGTAACCGAACAAAGGCAGCGCAAGCACGGCCATGAGCACAACAGGCCAAAACCCGGCGGTTCGCCGCACGGCCAGCATGCTAACCCCGAGTGTCAGTACAAGAATGACTGTATAAAATACCGCGAGCGCGCCAAACCCGCCCCAAAGGGTGAGCAAATAAAAAATAACCCCGGTGCCCCAGTGATGGCATATGGTCGGATAATCTGAATGGGTAAAGGAATAAAAATTGGTGGTGATGACCCGGCCGGTCGTGACGAACAATTCACCATTACGGATATGCCGGCCAAGGTCCGCTGTCACAAAAGAGATCTTGTCCGCGCCGTAAAGCCACGCCATTGTAAAAAGAAGGATCAGGACCGCCACGCGGCCGCAAAATGCTCCGGCCT
>JBAXBM010000295.1:0-2549 GCA_037141995.1 Candidatus Omnitrophota bacterium | reverse complement strand
GTCACGCGGGAGCAAAACGGCGCGGTATTTTGTCCTGCGCAATACGCTTGTGCCCGCGATCCTTGTGGAGGTGGGTTTTATTTCCAATCCCCGTGAGGCGAATTTGCTGAAGGATCCGGGTTACCGGCAGAAGATTGCCGACGCGGTCACGCAGAATATGATGAGGTATGTTTATGCCGCAGGGGGCTGAACGGGCTGTGGGTGTTTTTGATTCGGGGATCGGCGGATTGACTGTGGCGCAGGAGATTACCCGGCTGCTGCCGGGTGAGCAGATTGTTTATTTTGGTGATACGGCCAGGGTCCCGTATGGCACGAAATCGAAAGAATCCGTTATTCGTTTTTCGCGAGATGATGCCAATATCCTTTTGCGGTATAATGTAAAAGTTATTGTTATTGCCTGTAATACGGCCACCAGCTGGGCTCTGGGGGTTTTGCGCAAGGAATATAAGATCCCGCTGATCGGGGTTATTGAGCCGGGCGCGCGCCGGGCGCTGGAGGTGTCGCGCAAAAAGCGCATTGGCGTTATTGCCACGCCGTCGACGGTTAACAGCGGTAAATACGTCCAGACGATCCTCCGGCTGGATCCCGGTGCGGTTGTTTCAGCCAAGGCATGCCCGCTTTTTGTGCCTCTGGTTGAGGAGGGGTGGCTGGATCATAAGGTGACTGAGGCCGTGGCGCGGGAATACTTATCTCCGTTCAAGGCAGAGGACATTGATACCCTTATTTTAGGGTGTACGCATTATCCGCTCCTTAAGCCGGTTTTGCAGAAAGTGATGGGGCCGGGGGTGACACTGGTGGATTCCGCGGCTGAAACAGCCCGCGAGGTTAAAAGACTGTTGACGGCCGAAGGCCTTTTGCGTACCAGCCGGAGGCCGCCGCGCCACGAGTTTCTTGTTTCTGATGAGCCGGAGCATTTCCGTGTGATTGCCAAACGGTTTCTGGGGCATGATTTGCCCCATGTGAGGAGGGTTGACCATGTTTGAACTGACAGTGCGGAGTGAGTTTTCGTCAGCACATTTTTTGCGTGATTACAGCGGACAGTGCCGGAATCTGCATGGCCATACCTGGAAAGTGGCGGTGACAGTGAAGGGCAAAAGCTTGAACAAGATAGGCGTGATGGCGGATTTTGTGGAACTCAAGGCGCATCTTCAAACGATCATACAGCATCTGGATCACACGTGCCTTAATGACCACAAATTTTTTATGGCCCATAATCCGACGACCGAGAATATTGCCCGTTTTATTTATAATGAATATGCTCGTTATGTCAAACCGTTAAAAATGGTCCGCGTTCAGGTCTGGGAGTCTGACCGGGCCGACGTGGTTTATTCCGCGCCATGAAGCCGCCGGCCATTGTCCTTTTGTCCGGGGGCCTTGATTCTGCCGCTACCCTTTATTACGCCCTCTCCAAAGGTTATGCGGCACGGGCGTTGATTTTTGATTACGGCCAGCGACATCGGCGGGAGATTGCGGCCGCACGGGCAGTGGCGCGAAAAGCCGGTGTTTCTTTTGAAGTGATGCGGATCAGTTTTCCCTGGAAAGGATCTGCCTTATTAGACAGCCGTATCAAGGTTCCTTCCCGCGGGGTTCGCAAGGGGACGGTGCCGCCCACGTATGTGCCGGCGCGCAATATTATTTTTGTGAGTTTCGCGGCTTCTTTTGCGGAAGCTGTCGGCGCGAAAGCCATATTCATCGGTGCCAATGCCGTTGATTATTCCGGATACCCGGATTGCCGGCCTGAATTTTTCAAGGCATTCCAGGCGGCCATGGATCGCGGCCTTAAAGCCGGCGCAGGCCCATGCCGTGTGCGCGTGATGACACCGCTGGTTGATTTGAGCAAAGCAGATATTGTCCGGCTGGGAGTCCGGCTGAGGGTTCCGTTTCATCTCACCTGGTCGTGTTATAACGGAGGCCGTAAGCCGTGCGGTGTGTGTGACAGCTGCCGTTTGCGGGCCACGGGTTTCGCGGAAGCGGGCGTTACGGATGGGGCATTAAAAGGAGCCGCGGCATGAAAACGGCCAGTATTGTTGAGGTGTTCCGGTCGATCCAGGGCGAAGGCAAGTATGTCGGTGTCCCGCAGGTTTTTATCCGTTTTGCCGGCTGTAATCTGCATTGCCAATGGTGCGACACGTCGCATGCCCGGGATAAAAATCAGGCCGGCGTGCGGGAGTATACCGCCGAAGACCTTTGGCACGCGATTGAGGATCTTTGGCTGGGATGTCACTCGGTGGTTCTGACGGGCGGTGAGCCGCTGGTGCAGGCAGAATTTCTTCTGGAATTCCTGCCGATCCTGGAGGCGCACCGGATTCCGGTATTCCTTGAAACCAACGGCACCCTGCCGGAGGAGCTTAAAAAGATCCTGGATGATGTTGATATTGTGGCCATGGATGTGAAACTTCCAAGCTCGACGGGCATGGCGCCCTTATGGGAGGATCATGTGCGTTTTCTGCGCACGGCCTGGGGCAAAGATATTTTTATTAAGATTGTTATCGCGCACAGTACGACGATGGAAGATATTATTCAGGCCGTTGAGATGATTTCTCACGGAG
>JBAXBM010000294.1:0-2581 GCA_037141995.1 Candidatus Omnitrophota bacterium | reverse complement strand
AAAGAAACACCCGGCAGAGCTGATGGCGGTCTTGGATAATCTTGACCGGTATTTTAAGGCAGTTAGTCATGGCGTTCATCCGCAGTTCGTGGTAGCTGGATATATCCACGATGAGGGCAAGGGCGTTAAGGCTATTGACCAGCGAGGCGGAGGACGGGGCAAGTTACAACAGACACGACTTTATGTTTATGCGGATGTTACAGCAAAGGTGATTCACCTTATTACTATTGGGGACAAGCAGTCCCAGAAAAATGATGTTAAGCACGCCTCGGATTTTGTTATCGGGCTGAAAGGAGCATGACCATGGCTAAACAATTTAAGAACGTCGCAGATTTGATCAAGGGGGTTTCCGAGGGGGATGACTTCAAGAAGGAAGCCGTCAAAAAGATCTCAGAGAATGGGCTTGGGAAGTTCCTTGCCTTTTTGAGATGCGATCACCGCCTGACTCAAGGTGAGCTTGCCGCGAAGATGGGTTGCTCTCAGGGACGGATCTCCAAGATTGAGTCAGCGAACGATGACAAGCTTTCCATCAAGGATTTCTTGGATTATGGGAAGGCCCTCGGCCTGGAACTTGAAGTCGGATTTCGCAGCAAGAATACCCGTTATGTGGATATGGTCAAGTTCCATGCTTTCCAGATGCAGAAGTATCTGACGTTGATTGCAGATTTGGCCAATGAAGACGCGGCTTTGGAAGCCGGGGTATTGAACTTCCATGTGGAGGCGCTTGTTAACGCTCGTCGGATGATCCTGGACAGTATGGCCAAGGTTGAGAAGTCTCGCGTGAATCGGATCATCAAATCGATCCCGGGGCAGGTACATATCTCGGGGCCGGTTCAGCATGAGGCGGTGCTCCAAGCTGAAGTTGCGGCAGTTTAAGGATTGGTTGCCAATCCTTTTTACTGTAAAATTTTTTCTTCTGATGTTATTATGACCAAACAAATATCAGAGGGAAAGATGTGGTGCAAATAATTCAATTAGTATCTGTAGGAAATATATAACCTCCGTTCGGCAGGTCGGCCTGCTGGCGGGGGTTTTCTTTTGAGGTTGCTATGCTTATTTATCAAAACAACTTAGATAAGTTCAGACAGGATGTTATTCATAATCGTATCGCCGATATTATGAAGGATAACTTTGAGGGTTTCTTTGGTCGTCGTGTAACACCGTCGGAGTATCAATCCTGGGGCAATTCTTCCCAGCATGTTCGCAATGTTTTGGATCTCGCCGGGCTCAGCGACAATATGATTTGCATGGAGTACGAAGTCCCATATAACACAGGACGCATAGATTGTATGCTTTTTGGCAAAGGTGAAGATGGCAAGTCTTATGCAGTTTTGCTTGAGCTGAAACAATGGAGTCGGGTCGAGGAGATAGAGGACGAGGATAATTATCAGGTTGAGACTTTTACGGGAGGAGATCTTCGCAAGGTTGCGCATCCATCCCAGCAGGTGGGCGCGTATCATTCGCATTTATTAAGTTTTGTTCAGATTTTTGAGACAGATAAGGATTTTTGTCTCAACAGTTCGGCGTATTGTCATAATTATCAGAAAATCTCGGGACAGGGATTGTTTGCTGAACGATACGCAAAGATTGTTGAACAATTCCCGATCTACACAAAGGCCGACGTCGAGATTCTCGCGCAAAAACTTAAGCGTCTTCTTTCCAAGGGAAGTGGTTTTGAGATTTTTAACCGGTTTATGCAAAGCCGCATACAGCCGTCGAAGAAACTCCTAGAGAACGCTTCAAAGATTATCGACAATAATCAGGCCGTCTTTTCATTGCTTAATGAGCAGCTTGTGGCAAAGAATGTCATTATGGCCAAGGTTCGTTTAGCTGAAAAAAAGAAGACAAAGAGTGTCATTAGCGTACACGGTGGTCCGGGAACCGGTAAGACGGTCATTGCTGTCAATGTTTTGGCGGATCTTGCTAGAAGAAATAAGACGGTTTTTTATGGCTGCAAGTCTAAGCCATTTAGTGAGGCCCTAAAGAAGGTTGTCGGACCAGAGAGTAAAATATTGTTTTCTAACTTAACGCGGTTTGTTCCATCGAAAGTTCAGGAAGACAGCATTGATGTCGTTTTGATTGATGAAGCGCACCGTATTGGTAAGACAAGTAATTCTCAATATACGGCGAGCGAAGATCGTACGGACATGCCGCAAATTGATCAGTTAATCCGTTGTGCCAAGACGGCAGTTTTCTTCATTGATGACGCTCAGATTGTGCGTTCACAGGAAGTTGGTTCAAGTGCGTTGATTCGTGCGGCAGCGGAAAAGTTCAAGGCTGGTTACGAGGATGTGCAGCTTATTTCACAGTTTCGCTGTGCAGGTTCGGATAATTATCTTGATTGGCTCGAGTATGTCTTGGGTTATAAGGAAAAACCAGCCGATTTCTCCAAGGACGATCGTTTTGAGTTTAAGATTTTCGATGACCCAAATGTGTTGTATTCCTTTATTAAAGAACAAGAGGCGAAGAAGGCTAATTCTGCCAGGATGGTTGCTGGGTATTGTTGGCCCTGGAGCAAAGAGCTTAACGAGGATGGGACGCTCGTTAAGGATGTGGTTATCGCGGAGCGCAATTTTGCTAT
>JBAXBM010000293.1:0-2581 GCA_037141995.1 Candidatus Omnitrophota bacterium | reverse complement strand
AGATGTCGATCGGTTGCGGCAACGACGATGAATATCCTGATGGTTTCTTATGTTTTATCGAACCCAGTAAGCCTGTTGTCTGGAAGTTTTGCCGGAAAATAGATATCACACAAGATATCCTTTTTATTGCGGCAACGATGGATGCGATCCTTCACGCAGAACCTGAAATAAATAATATTTGCTGGCGGTCGCCGGAGGGGTGCTGATGGTGGTTGTTAATGAGCAATCGCTTTCATTCAAGAAGTGATGGGGAATCAGGAAAGGTTATAATTTATGCGACAGATTTTTCTTTTATTGATTTTACTGTGTCAGGTTTTTATTACGGAATCATTCGCGCTAGTAGATGGGTGTGGAGGTTCAAATATTAGATTGATCTTTAAAGGAAAAGTTTTGTCATCTTTCGTGGGAGATAAAGAAGTAAAAACGAAGTTTAAAGTTTTGGAGATGTATAAAGGCCCGAGCCGACAGGAAATTGAAGTGTCGCGCCACTCTCATGCTGTAACTTTCGATAAGGGGGATGAAGTGCTTGTTTGTGCGGATGGGAATTCCCGAAAATATTATACTTATGATTTTCTTATGTTCAGTAAGCGATGGATTCGGGGGTGTTATTTGGATGCCTACCTGATCCTTGAGAAAGAGCTTCAAGAGAAAGTTGAACAGAATGGGGGCGATGCGGAGGTGTTGCGCAAGCAGGCTGAGTTTTATACGAAGAATTCTGCTTTTGAAAAGGCGGACATTGCCTTCTCTCGTCTGATTGCTTTTTATCCCAAAGATGTTGAATTATTGAACAGACGTGCGGATATCCGGTTTAGGGATGCACGTTTTGAGGAGGCTTTATCGGACTTTAGGATGGTCAGGGAGATAGACCCTAAAAATAACACTGCGCGCCAAGGGGTGGTGACGATGCTTCGCATTTTAAATCGTGAGGAAGAGATGAACCCGGATGAAATGGACTTCTATGAGCTGAAATGTCGTGATAGGCGTGAACATGTAAGAAAGTCATGGCCTGGCAGGAAAATGTCGGGGGATAATTTTAGTTGCCATTTGTTTTTCGACGTCGATTTTTCCGGAGCTGATTTACAGGGGGCAAAGTTTTCCGGGGCGGATGTACGGGGGGGGTAATTTTTCAGGTGCCAATTTAAAAGGGGTTGATGCCGGAGCAATATCCAGTTGGAGTAAGGTTAATTTTCAGGGAGCGAACCTGGAAGGTGCTAATTTTAGAGGTGCAGATATTGATGAGGTTAATTTTGAGCAGGCACTATTATCCGGGATCAGGCTGGAGGGCGCTTCTTATGATACGAAAACTCGTTGGCCGAAAGGGTTTGATCCTGTTGCGGCAGTGGCGGGTTCCGGGTTAGAGAAATGATTAAGGGGGCGATATGCGGGCAAATGGTTGGTATGTAATATTTTCTTGTTTGATTGTTGGTGTGTTTTGTGCACTCTTATCGATTAGTGCAAAAACAGTTGCGTCGTCTGAGGATGCTGTTTCCAAAATGACCTGGATTGATGAATCTTACAAAGCTATTTATACTTCTGGGAAATGGGAGACGATTATATGTGATCGTTTGTCTGGTTTTAAAGAAAATATTGCCTTGAAGTGGTGTTCTTGGTTTTCTGCAACTGCTTCTATTCCGCGTTGTGAGAATGGAAAAGGGACTTTTTGCTCTAACGAGAGATCTTATTTGAATTGTTACCTTGAATATTCTGATGGGAGACAGATTCATAGTTTTGATGAGCTCAAAGTGGCGTTATCACCTGTGTTTTCTTTTCAGCAGGCTGTTTCGCTTGTGATGTTTCTTCCAGGAGAGCTTGAACCTGATGGACAAGTAATGGTGTTACCTGATGGATTCCTTGTTAAAGTTCGACAAAAGAATGAATATGGTTCGTTGGAGATGCTTTATAAGGTTTCAAGATCTGGAAATGTTGCGAAAGTGGCCTGTGAAACTATTATTTGGACAAATTTGGCATATAAGGTGATGTATGCTGAAAGTCTAGGGGAAGTGATCACGTATGGGCGTTTTGCAGGTTTGCCGGATCCAGAGCGGGTCGTGGAGAAATCTTGTAATGGCACGGTGTATACGCCAGATCCTATGGATTGTTTAGGAGAGGATAGGTCGTTGCACTGTCGTAGTTATTGTATTGAATATCCTGACGGGAAAGGCATTCGTACTTTAGAGGATTTGAAACGGTATCTTGTTCCGGTGATTTCATCGAAGCGGGCGGTGTCGCTGGTGGCATTAACGAGGCCTGATTTATATGTCGGGGGACGGGTCAGAAAGATTTTTGATGGATTTTTGGTTCAGTTGTATGAGGCGAATAGTTTTATCTGCCGAGCAAAGACGCCGACGATGGTGATTTATCATGTGTCAATTTCAGGAGAGGTTGAAAAGGTTGGTTTTGAGGTGAATCCAGATGATACCTCTAAAGAGCCTTGCGAATAATATCCGCTGGCGGTTACCGGAGGAGGGTTGATGATAAAACAAGAAAGATTAATTGGCCTTACGGTGTTGGGCTGGCCCTTGATTGGCGCCTGTAAAATAATTAAAGCCTGTTTCTTAATGGGAAGGTGAAATTATGATCT
>JBAXBM010000292.1:0-2612 GCA_037141995.1 Candidatus Omnitrophota bacterium | reverse complement strand
ATTAACGCCGCCCTGGCGTATCCCCAGGCCGAGGAGCCTGTTTTTATTACAATCGGCGAGCGGGGGGCCGGTTACCTTAAGGAGGCGGGGCAGACCTGTATCGGATTCCCCGGTATCCCGGCGGAAGGCAGCTATGACATGGCGTTGCAGTTAAAAAATTTCATTATGAACGAGGCCTTAAAGGGGACCTTTTCACGGCTGGTGCTTTTTTATCCCCGCCCCGTTTCATTCACACTGCAGAAAGTGGATGCGCTGACCATCCTGCCCTGCACTGAATTATTTGTTCAAAGGGAGCGGTTGGTTTTAAAGGAAGACCTTATCCTGGATTCATCTTTAAACAAGATCATTGAGTACCTGCTCGGCGCCTGGATTACCGAGAAGCTCCTGGAGATTTTTGAGGAAAGTAAACTCTCGGAATTTTCTGCCCGGACGGTGCACCTTGAGGAAAGCCATCAAGTATTGCAACAAAGAGACAGGGCCATAAGGTTTCAGTATTTCCGCAGTTACCATGAGCAGGTTGACCGGAGCATGCGTGAAACTTTTTCTGCCCAGCTGATCCGCAAGAAGAAACGGATATAAATTATGAATAGTGACCAGATGCCAGAACACCAGGGGCCAGGTATGAACACCGGCAGGATCATGTCGGTGCAGGGCCCGGTTGTGGATGTCCAGTTTGACAGTGCGGCCGCCGTGCCCAACCTGTACGAGATCATTGAAACAAGGGCTTTTGACGGTCGCAAGATCGTACTGGAAGTCGCGGAGCATTTAGAAGGCAATATCGCGCGGTGTATCGCCTTGGCGTCAACCCTGAACCTGCCCTACAATGCGCCGGCGCAGCCGCGCGGGACGCCGGTGCGGATCCCCATCGGTGACGAGATGTTCGGCCGGATCATTAATGTGCTCGGGGAGCCCATTGACCGCAAAGGTCCCATCGGCGCCCGGCACACAGCGCCCATCCGGAAGAATATTTCAAATTTCCGCCTTAATCCTGACCGCCTGTCCGGCGAAGACGCGGAGCTTCTGGAGACCGGCATCAAGATCATTGACCTTTTATTCCCGATGGTCAAAGGCAGCAAGACCGGCGTGCTGGGCGGAGCGGCGCTGGGGAAAAGTATCCTGATCCTGGAATTGATCCATAATATTGTTGAGAAGCATCAGGGCGCGTGTGTTTTTACCGGCGCCGGCGAAAGGATCAGGGAAGGGAACGAACTGTATTTTGAATTCATTAAACATAAGGTGATCGGCAAGATCATGATGGCTTTCGGCCAGATGAACGAGCCGCCGGGCGCGAGATTTGAAGTGGCCTTGACCGGCATCACCCTGGCAGAATCCCTGCAGGCGCAGCATAAAGATGTCCTGTTCTTTATTGACAATGTTTTCCGGTTTGTGCAGGCAGGGGCTGAGATATCCACCCTGCTGGGGCGGGTCCCCTCGGAGACTGGCTATCAGCCAACGCTGTCCTCGGAAGTCGGTGAATTTCAGGAGCGCATCCGTTCTATCGAGGGCGGGTCTATTACCGCCATTGAAGCCGTGTACGTCCCCGCGGATGACCTGACGGATCCGGCGGTCGTTGCTATTTTTAGTTATTTGGATTCTATTATGGTCTTGTCCCGTGAAATGATCCAATTAGGCCTCTATCCGGCGATTGACCCCTTACTTTCTTCCAGTTCCAATTTGGACCCTGTCGTTGTCGGCCGCGAACATTTTGATACGGCGCAAGAGGTCCTCAAAATATTTGCTAAATATGAAGAATTGAGGCGTATCGTTATGGTTATCGGGATTGAAGAACTGTCCAAGAATGACCGGATCCTGTACCAGCGCGCGAAGAAGCTCCAGAATTTTTTAACACAGCCTTTTTTCAGCGCGGAAGCGTACACCAACCGCAAGGGCGAATATGTGGCGCTTAACGATACGGTGCAGGGGTGTGCCAGGATCATCGCCGGCAAGTTTGATACTGTACCCGAGGACCGGTTTTATATGATCGGTTCTCTGGATGCCCTGGGAAAGGCCTGACGGCGGGATATAAGGAGATAATCACATGGCGTTGCGTATTGGAGAAATACTGATCGAAAAAGGGTATTTGAGCCCGGAACAGCTTGAACTGGCGATCGCGGAACAGCATAAGACAAAGAAAATGCTGGGCGATATCCTGATCCAGCGGGGGTTTATCAGCGAGAATAATTTTTTGCGGTGTATCGCCCAACAGCAGGGGATCCCGTTCATTGAATTGAAAGATATGCTGCACATCGAAGATCATGTGATCAAGACGGTGCCGGCCAAGTTTATCTGGCATTATAAAATGATGCCGATCAGCATCAAGGGCAATATGCTGACGGTCGCGCTGGCAGATCCTTTTGATGTCTGGCCGATCGATGACCTTGAAACGCATTTGGGCCTGAGGGTGGAGAAGGTGCTGGCTGTGTCCGCGGATATTTTAGAAGCCACGCGGAAATACTACGGCGTTGCCGCGGAGACAGTTGAAAAACTGATGTCGCTTCAATCGGGGATTGAAACACGCAAAGCGCCCGAGGGTACGGAAAAGATTGAAGACCTGGAAAGAATGTCGGAAGACGCGTCTGTTATCAAACTGGTGAACCAGGTTTACCAGCAGG
>JBAXBM010000291.1:0-2629 GCA_037141995.1 Candidatus Omnitrophota bacterium | reverse complement strand
GCTTTTCCATCTGCAGCGCCACACCTTGAGCAACAAGCTGCGCATCAATCGCGGGATTCTTGATTTCTTCAATATCAACTTTAATTTCTTTAGTTGTTATTTTAGCCAAGTCCTGACGTAAACGATCTATATCCGCACCACGACGGCCGATAATAACGCCTGGCCTTGCCGTTGAAATACGAATGTTAATCTCATTGGCAAGCCGCTTAATCTCTACCAAGGAAACAGCGCCCTGCACAAACTTTTTACGAATGTATTGACGAATTCTATAGTCTTCTTCAATATTACTCGCGAAATCTTTCGGATCCGCAAACCACACGCTCCGCCAATTCTTATTGATACCGATTCTTAATACGACTGGACTGACTTTTTGGCCCACTTTCAATACCCCTATTTATCTGACCTTGAGATCAAGTTCCACGGTTATATGCGTGGTCTTCTTGAGGATTTCCGTCGCGCGGCCAAACGTGGCTGCGTGAAAACGTTTCCAAACAGGCCCCTGATCGGCCGTAATCTTCGATACAACTAACTGATCTTCTGAAACACCCTTTTGCTTTGCATTTGCTACCGCAGAATCAAACACCTTAACAATCTTTTCTTTCGTGGGTTTATTCAGATGCGCAAGTATCGTTTGAGCTACCGGCACACTTTTACCACGGATGAGATCAAGTATTTGCCTGACCTTTGTTGGAGATACTCTAAGATAACGACCTTTAGCTCTGGCAATCATTTTTTTACCTTTAATTATTTCTTAACTGCGGCTTTTTTTGCCTTAATACCGCCATGCGCCTTAAATGTCCTCGTCGGAGCAAACTCTCCGAGCTTGAACCCGACCATATTTTCGGTCACAAAAACCGGGATATGTTTACGCCCATTATGAACAGCAAACGTGTAACTTACAAAATCAGGCAAAATCGTTGAACGCCGTGACCATGTTTTAATCGGCTGTTTAACACCTGAAGCAATCATCTTGTCGAACTTTCTCTTCAAAGAATCTTCAAGATAAGGTCCTTTGGAAATAGAACGTGTCATATTACTTGGTCCTTCTCTTAACTATAAACTGATCAGAATATTTACCGGGCTTACGTGTTTTATAACCCTTTGTCGGCTTACCCCAGGGTGTGACAGGATGGGGATTACCTTGCGGTGTTTTACCTTCACCACCACCGTGCGGATGATCCACTGGATTCATGACTACCCCGCGGGATTGCCCACGAATACCCTTCCAGCGATTTCGTCCAGCCTTACCGATTGATTGGGTTTCATGTTCAACATTACTAAGCTGACCGATGGTCGCTCGGCAATTACTCATCACCTTACGCATCTCACTTGACGGCATCCTCAAATGAGCAATCCCACCTTCTTTAGCAATCAATTGCGCAGAGGCCCCGGCAGAACGAGCAATTTTACCACCTCGTCCAGGATAAAGTTCAATATTATGAACAGCCGTGCCCAAAGGTATCTTAGATAAAGGGATTGCATTCCCTGATTTTATTTCAGCATCATCCCCGTTGGTACTCACAATAATATCACCCACTTTTAAATCAAGTGGTGCCAGTACATAACTTTTAGCATTATCACTTTTATACTGTATTAAGGCGATTCTCGTCGTACGATTAGGATCATACTCTATGCCTAAAACTACAGCGGGATCATCAAAACGGCTGCGCTTGAAATCAACGAGCCGATACATCCGTTTGTGCCCGCCGCCACGATGACGCGATGTTACACGCCCATAATTATTTCGGCCACCTGATTTTTTCAGAGACGTCAAAAGAGACTTTTCTGGTGTATGCTTCGTGAGCTCACTGAAATCACAAAGCGCCGCATGTCGCACACCAGGTGTCGTGGGTTTAAAACGCTTGATACCCATGTTCAGGCCACCTCGATCTTATTGCCCTCATGAAGAGTGACAATCGCTTTTTTCCAATCAGCTGTGTAACCGTAACGTGTACGGACACGCTTTCTTTTCCCGGAAACATTAATTATATTAACAGAATCAACTTTGACCTTATAAATTAATTCTACTGCTTTTTTAATTTCAGGCTTCGTTGAAACTGAAGCCACACGAAAAACATATTGACGTAACTTTTCTATGGTAGAAACTTTTTCAGTACGCAAAATATTCTTAACAACCTGATGACTTATCATTGTAATCTCTTCAAAAGTTTTTCGATGGCAGATTTTGTTGCCAAGACCTTATTGTTCTTAATAATATCCAGTGCATTCACGTCAGCTGAACGGATGATGTTAACACGTGAAAGATTACGGGACGCACGCACTACACCCTCGCCGCAATCATCAAACAAAGCTAAAATTTTGCCGGTTGAAATTTTTAAATTTCCCAAAATACCAACAAAATCTTTAGTTTTACCAGATTTTACAGCCATTGTATCAACACAAAGCAAGGAACCTGATTTAAACTTAGCTTTAAGTGTTTCTGAAAGAGCCGCAATACGAACTTTTTGTGGAAGAGTATAACTATAATCACGCGGCTGAGGTCCAAATACCACGCCACCATGACGCATCAGCGGTGAACGGGACGAACCTTGTCTGGCACGCCCAGTACCTTTTTGGCGGAAAGGCTTTTTATTCCCACCTGAAATTTCAGAGCGGATCTTAGTGTCAG
>JBAXBM010000290.1:0-2686 GCA_037141995.1 Candidatus Omnitrophota bacterium | reverse complement strand
ATAAGCAAATGCCGAGAACCAGGGCCCAATGGTGCGCCCACCAATGAGAAAATCACTCAAGGTGGTGGTTTTATTCATCCCCCAGATCCCGACCAAAACCATGAGCACCAGGAAAATACATAATGCAATGACCGCCATGTTCACCTCACAAAGGTTAATGGTTCAACCCGGATTTTGCACGCTTCTCAAGGATAGCGACGAAGATACTGTGCACTAAAAAGTGCGTGCAAAATCCTAGGGTGACCTCGCAGAGCTGGCAAATCCTCGTCGGATTTGCCACGCGACCCCTTCGGGGCGGATTTTTCTAATGAAAAATCCGGGATAAACTTATTGATGTTCCTGGCTTATGCTCAATATTCCGTCCTTAGTTCGCCGGATCACGGTGTGGTTTGTCCTTGCCGCTTTTATTGCGACAGGGGTATTGCCGCCACGATACGCTTCTGCCCAGCAGGTTGCCATGCTCCCGCTTCCTGGAACGCGGGTAGAGCTCAGTCCTGCCTTTAAGCCGCCACTTTTAAAAGGGATCAAGGTTTATCCTGACTTCGTCAACGGGACACCCAAATCAGCCATTTTGAACGATGTTGTAAAGCAATTGCTGATCGGGATCCATTTTTAATATAATTCTTTCGGCATTTGAACCATCCGTTGGCTGATGGTCCAGTCCGTACATTGTGTGTGTCAACTCCGCGGCCCGCTTGGGACTAAATCCTGCTTTAGCGTGTTCTAACAGGCGATCCAATTCTTTGTAGATTGTATAGGCCACAAAAGCTATACAAATATGCGCCTCAATGCGTTTCCTGCGATAATGATACACAGGGCGGATTCTCAAGTCAGTTTTTGATATACGGAACGCTTTCTCGATTCTCCATAGCTGACGGTAATTTTCAACGATTTTCTCAATGGATAAATCTGTGTTTGTAATGTACCCCTTCAGTCCGTCCCAAAGACAATCCTTTGTTACCTTCGTCTCATCAATCGACACCTCGATGCTACCTTGAAGTGTTAAGAACTTGTTGTATCCGCGATTATTGATGTGTTCTTTTGACAACGTTCCGGATTTAATCTTTTGTCGAAGCCTGACAAGTCCCCGCTCTCGTCCGTAGGCATCCTTCTTCCGACGCTGCTCCGAATAAGTCACGATTAGCCTGTTACCGTCCGCTCTTTGCAGATCAAAGCCCTGCTGGTCGTTGATCCGTTTAGCGTGTTCAAGAATCTTTACCTTGTTAACATCAGATTCGTTCTTAATGCGTGCGCCCAGGATAAACGAATACCCTTCGGCTGCTAATAGTTTGGGCTCTTTGACAGAATTTGTGGGTAAAAATAGGAAAAAAAGTAAGCATTGTTGACCAGTAGGTTAGAATGAATCGCCAAACGCATTCAACCACTGGGAAACTCAACAATGCTCATTAAGACATTACTGAATGACTGCTACCCTGTCAAGCAATTCGTATATGGTAAAACAATTCGCATCGGAAAGACGCTTAGAATAAATGTTGGGAATCATAAAGGCAGTCGCGGCGCATGCAGTAAATGTGAACGTAAGGCCCCCGGCTACGATCATCTTCCGGAGCGACGGTTTAAATTTATTCCTCTTTGGGGATACAATGTTGAGTTTGTTTATTGCCCGCGGCGCGTTAAATGCCCGGAACACGGCATTATTGTTGAGTCTTTGCCTTGGGCAGACGGCAAGAGTCCTGTTTGTGAACCATTCAAAATTTTTTTGGCACATTGGGCAAAGATGTTGTCTTGGCAAGTAACTGCTCGGCAGTTCGGAGTAACGTGGCTAAATGTATTTGAATCTGTGGAATATGTTGTTGATCATGGGCTCAAGCATCGCATTCTTACCGGCATCAATGCGATCGGAATCGATGAGATCCAGTATTTAACCAGACATAAATATTTGACGCTGGTTTATCAGATCGACGCTGGTTCAAGGCGATTATTGTATGTTGGCAAAGACCGGACGAAAAAGACCTTGCTGGGATTCTTTAAGCGTTTCGCAGGTTATACAGATCAAATCAAAGTCGTGTGCAGTGATCTTTGGAAGCCATATTTAAATGTCATCAAGAATAAGCTGAAACATTGCGTGCATATTCTTGATCGATTTCATGTCGCTCAATATTTGAACCATGCGGTTGACCAAACACGGCGTGAGGAAACATCGCAGTTACAGCATGACGGCTATGAGCCGATTCTTAAGATGTCCCGTTGGTGCTTTCTTAAGCGTAAAAAGAAACAAAAAGAATCGCAGCTGGCTAAACTCAAAGACTTACTCAGGTACAATTTAAAGACTGTCCGATGTTATTTGCTCAAGGAGGCGTTTCAACACTTCTGGACATACCACAGCCGTTGGGGCGCAAAGAGATTTCTTGACGCTTGGCTGACCAGAGCAATGCGTTCGCGGCTTCCGGAGATCATTAAAGTCGCCAACCGCTTACGTGAGCATCAGGATCTTTTGTTAAACTATTTTTCTGTCAAAGAACGATTTTCTAACGGCCCGGTTGAGGGATTAAATCTGAAAGCGAAACTCGCTATGAGAAAAGCGTACGGCTTTCGGAAGTTCAGAACGATAGAACTTGCGCTGTATCATCAACTTGGAGAATTGCCGACGCCACCAGTAACCCACAAATTCTGCTGACGAGACTAAAATACTTGAGCGTTGACAAAACCGGGTTTGGCGCGGTCT
>JBAXBM010000289.1:0-2703 GCA_037141995.1 Candidatus Omnitrophota bacterium | reverse complement strand
GGATAGGCCATAATAAAGGCATTCTGAATCCAACCATCATTTAACAGTTGTGCTACCAATGTAGTGGTTTGATCATGAGAAAGATGGGTTTTTAATATATGATCAAAAAAGTTATCATCTCTAATCTCTATATCAGCATCAAGGTAAACTCCCCCATGCTTATTAATGTACCACACACGGAAGTAATCAGCAGCCTTAGCCCATTTTCGTTCTTTAATTGCTTTGGCTAAATAAGTGTTATCTTTAGGAACATCATCTAGTGTAAGCAGCTTATGAGACCAGCCAGGAACTGATTGTTGTGTACGAAGACACTCAGCCAAATAGTCAGGGAATGGCTCAGTGTCGTTTAACCATATAATCAAGCTTCATGGGACCGATAGGCGTTTTGATACGGAACCCAAGCCCATACCCGGAATACATCTTGTCAGCAAAAAGATCAGAATGCCTGGCGGAGACATTGCCGGTATCAAAGAAAAGCGCCATCTTGATCACTTCAACCATCGGGATGGTGTATTCAACCGTACCCACGACAATGGCATCACCGCCGATAGAATCCTGCGTGTTCGCGTCCACCGGGCCAATCCCGCGCTCACTGTAACCGCGGATCGACTGGGCACCACCCGCGAAATAACGCTCAAAAATCGGTACTTTGGCGGAATTGCCATACGCATCCACCATGCCGGTACGCCCGCTAAACTCAATCACAGAGTTATATTTTAACGGTACGTAATACGCCGCGTTTGTTTCCAGGCGATAAAAATCTTTGTCGCCGCCAAAAGGCCCGCCGGCAACATCCGAAGACACCGTGGCCACCCATCCCTTGGTTGGTGAAAGCGTACTGTCACGATGGTCATCGGTCAATGATGTCCCTACAGAACTGACAGTATTTTTTCCGACTTCCGCTAAGAGATCAGCGGAAACCCCCGTCTGCATATTGCTGATATTAATATTTTCCAAACGATAATAACCAGCCGTTGACAGGTAATCCGAAAGCTCCTTGCCGGCACGGAGCTTGATGCCGGTGCGCGTCTGATCATAGGCATACCCTGTATTGCTCGAACGCTGGTACTGCATGCGGTAAAGATCAAACCCGCCGGATACCGGATAATCAAACATCCACGGCTCGGTGAATGACAACATCTCATTATTCTTCGTGGATCCAACCTCAGCGCGCATGGAAATCCTCTGACCGCCGCCTGTAAATGTGGGCCAGTTGGCAAAATCAAAATTCTTCTGCTCCACCTCCACAAACCCAAGCAGGCTGTCTACGGTCGAATACCCGCCGCCGAAACTGAAAGACCCGGTTTTGGCTTCCTTCACCTCAACCAGCAAGTCTTTCTGATCTTGAACCGCCGTATCCTGGATATCAAAATTAACATCCTCAAAATAACCCAGATTATTCAGGCGTTCCTTGCTGCGGCGAAGCTTGACACCATCAAACTGATCTCCGGGATACATACGCAACTCTCGCCGGATGACAATATCACGCGTCTGCGTGTTTCCCTGAACATTGATCTTGTTGATATACGCCAACCCGCCCTCTTCAACATCAAGGCGGACATCAACCTGCCCATTCTCCTGATTGAGAGACGTGGACTCATTGACTTTAGCAAAAATGTATCCTTTATCAAAATAAAGAGAACGGATATTGGCCACATCATCGGCAAGCCTGACCTTGGAAAAAACCTTCCCGTTTTTGATATCCTTCATAACCGCGTTAATGTCCTCGGCAGGAAGAATGCTGTTACCTCCTATCGCCACATTCCCGACAAAATACTGCTTACCTTCACTGACAGTCACCGTCACATTCACAAGGCCGCGATTAAGTTTTTCAACTTCAAAGACCGCCTTGGCATCAATGTACCCGTTCTTCTCATAAAATGCCTGGATACGATCCATGTCCTCATTTAAAACATCATCTTTCAAATACCCCGAATTAAACGTCCATGCCGGACGGGACTTCATAACCTTAATGACCTTGGCATCATTATAGGCCACATTGTTCAGGATATTAATCTTATGAATCCTAACACGATACCCTTCGCGAATAATAATATGCAAGGTCACCTTGTTGGTTGCCGCATCCAGAAAATCTTCAACCTTAATCTCAACCTGTGTCATCCCTTTTTTGGCATAGAGATCCTTGATGGTATTGATATCATCGTTTAAGGACTTCTTATCAAAAAACTTGCCGGCTTGCGTTTTTATCTTGGAAAGAATAACCTTGGAATTATAGTAACGGATCTTGGAAAACGTCAGCTTGTCAACAATCGGCTTTTCATCGACATAGATAACAACCGTAAGGCCGTCGCCTTCTTCCTTGCGGTCAACCCGGACATCCGAAAAGAACCCGGTATTATAAAGCCTTTTGAGATCATCCGAAATCACCGTCTGGCGGTATTCAAGGCCGACACGTGTCTTGATCCGGCTCAAAATCGTGGCAATGCCAATCGACTTATTCCCCTGGATATCAATTGATTTTACGATTTTTCCCGCTGGGACATCCGCCCCTGCCGCCGCATAAGATTCCGGCGCCGGTGACGGTTGATCAGGTGCTACTTCAACAGCTGTTGCAGATTCCACCTCGTCTAATGCGGCGTTAACGGCAACCGGCTTTACAGGCTCATCAACTTCTTGCGCGCGAACAACCAGGGAACCAGCCAAGAAACAAAAAATAGCAATAATACTAAAAAAGAGGGTGGA
>JBAXBM010000288.1:0-2719 GCA_037141995.1 Candidatus Omnitrophota bacterium | reverse complement strand
CCTACGCTAAGGAAAAAATCAAAGAATTAAATAAACAGCTTCTAGAAGCATCAGTAAATATTAATACGGAATGCGCGAATTTTATGAAAGAAAACAATCAATTGGAAAGCGAGGAAATGTTAGAAGATTTAACGGAGCAAATTTCTAATAATAAGAATGAAATGGATAGTATTGAAGAATCATTATGTGATAAAAGAAATAATAGTAACAATAGTAATAATAAAAATACTTTTAATATAAAACTAATAGAAAAAAGTATTCTAGATGATGAAACTAACCAATATGAAATTATTAAAAATGAACAGCAAGGCGGTTGCCCAGCTTTATGACCGTAATCTTTATTATCGCCGGAAAAGCGTTGTAAACAAGGTGTCGCGCATTGTTGAGGATATCCGCACGCATGGTGATGAAGCGGTACTCAAATATACAGCGCGTTTTGATCATGTTAAACTTTTGCCGCGTGATTTGCGTGTCGCTGAGAGTGAAATCAGCGGGGCGTTTCAGAATATCAAACCGGAATTTATTGCCACGCTCAAGATGGTTATTCAGAATGTGACGGCTTTTTACCGCAGCCAGATAAAAAAACCGTGCTGCATCAAGAGTGAGGACGGCATTGTTTTAAAAGAGGGTTTTCATCCGATCGATACGGTCGGTGTTTATATCCCGGCAGGTACGGCGCCGTTAGTTTCGTCAGTATATATGACGGTTGTCCCGGCCAAGATCGCGGGAGTCAAGCGGATTGTGATTTTGACGCCGCCGGGTAAAGATGGCCATGTGAATCCGCATATCCTTGCGGTGGCGAATCTCCTTAATGTGAATGAAGTGTATAAGGTCGGCGGGGCGCAGGCGATTGCGGCCATGGCTTTCGGGACACGCACCATTCCGCGTGTGGACAAAATTGTTGGCCCGGGGAATGCCTATGTCACGGAGGCCAAGCGCCAGCTGTTTGGTTATGTGGATATTGACATGCTTGCCGGGCCGACCGAACTTGTGGTGATTGCCAATCGGTTAAGCAATCCTGATTATGTTGTGGCCGATCTTGAATCCCAGGTGGAGCATGCCGGAGGATTGGCGATTCTTATTTCAACATCAAAACAGCTTATCCGGCAGGTCAAAAATCGTGTTCAGGGCGGGTATGCTATTTATGCGAAAAATATGGAAGAAGCCTGTGATATCGCTAACAGGATTGCGCCGGAGCATTTGCAGATTTTGACAAGTGACCCCATGAGCGTGGCGAAGATGATCCGGCATGCCGGGGCTGTTTTTTTGGGGCCGTATAGCCCGACGCCTTTAGGGGATTATGTGGCGGGGCCAAGCCACGTTCTCCCGACGCTCGGCACCGCGCGGTTTTCGTCGGGCTTGAGCCTTTCGAGTTTTATGAAGACAAGTCATATTATTTCCTATTCCAGGAAGGCCCTTGAGAAAATAAGAGAGCCGCTGGAGCGTATCGCGCTGATTGAAGGGCTTGTCAAGCATGCGGAATCTGTGAATGTCAGGTTCAAATAAATTGATTGTGTGCAATGGTTAAGCGCACGGGAAAGGGGAAGGCCATGAGGACATCTGTGATAGAACGCAAGAGCAAAGAAACACACATCAAGGCGAAGCTTGATATCGACGGCCGTGGTGACCGCACCAAGGTGAAGACGGGGATTGCTTTTCTTGATCACATGATTGAACTTTTTGCTTTCCATGGCCTTTTTGACCTTGAGCTCGACGTGGTAAGTTCCGATACAGCCATTGATATTCATCATACCAATGAGGACATCGGGATTGTTTTGGGAAAAGCATTTAAAGAGGCGTTGGGCAGCAAGGCGGGCATACGCCGTTTCGGCGGCGCGGGGGCTCCGATGGAAGCCACAACCGCCCGCGTGTTGCTGGATATCAGCGGCCGCGGTTGTTTCAAGCTGAATGTTGAGGATGACAAGGTGATTCAGTTAAAAGCCAAGGAAGAGTATTCTCTGACGTACCTTGAACATTTTATGGAATCTTTTGCGCATGCCCTGGGGGCAACTGTCAGCGTGACAGTCCAGAATATTTCTGATGATACGCACACAAATGTTGAAGCGGTTTTTAAGGCGTTCGGCCTTGCGTTGGACCAGGCCACGCAGGTTGATCCCCGGAGGGAGGGGATTGTCCCGTCGACTAAAGGGATCATAGATTGATGATTGCCATTGTTGATTACGGCATGGGGAATTTGCGCAGTGTCCAGAAAGCCCTGGAGGTATCCGGGGCTCAGACGCGTATTGTGACCTCCCCGGCGGAGGTGGCGGCGGCTGACAAGTTAGTCCTTCCGGGCGTCGGGGCTATACGTCCGGCCATGGCGCGTCTTGGTGAACTCGGGCTCATTGATTCTTTGAAGGCATTTACAGCGTCCGGCAAACATTTTTTGGGGATATGCCTTGGCTTCCAGCTGCTTTTTGAAACAAGTTCAGAAGGAGGCGCTGTTAACGGTTTGGCCATATTGCCCGGCAGTGTTGAGCGTTTCCCGGATTCCGTTAAAGTCTCGCAGATGGGATGGAAAAGCCTGGGTATAACCCGCGATGATTCCCCGATGTTTGCGGGTGTTTCTGACGGGGCGTTTGTTTATTTTTGTCATTCTTATTATGTCAAGCCGCGGGACCGGGATATCCAGGCATCGATGACGGAGTATGGCGTAACCTATGCGTCATCGGTCTGCGCGGGTAATATATGGGGTGTTCAGTTTCACCCGGAAAAGAGC
>JBAXBM010000287.1:0-2729 GCA_037141995.1 Candidatus Omnitrophota bacterium | reverse complement strand
CCCCTCTGGCCATATCGGAATATCCAGAAAAATCACAATAAATCTGATACGCGAAACAAACAGTTGCCACAAGCAGCGACAATCCGTCATAATCCCCGGGGCGGCTGTAAACATAATTAACCAGGACCGCCAGCCGGTCAGCAATCACAACCTTCTTGAATAACCCCCAGGCCATCAATTTCAAGCCCTCGGCCGCATTGTTATAATTAAAAGAATGCTCTTCATGAAATTGATGCAGAAGATTCTGCGGACGCTCAATCGGGCCCGCAACAAGTTGAGGGTAAAACATCACATATAAGGCATAAATACCGAAATGCCGCTCTGCCTTCTGATGATTTCTGAAAACCTCAATAACATAACTTAAACTCTGAAATGTGTGAAATGAAAGCCCGATAGGTAAAATAATATTAACGATTTTCGCGGGATAATGAAATCCGCATGCTCCCGCTATCGCGGAAAAATTGATATTAAAAAAATTGAAATATTTAAAAACAAAAAGCACCGCGCATGTTGACAATATGCTGGCAACAAGCAGGAGTTTCTTGGCTGCAGGCGATACAGATTCCTCAATAAAAATGGCGGCGAAATAATCAATAAGGATCGTCACCAGCAGTATCAAGATATAAACAGGAACAAAGAACATATAAAACAGACAGCTGGCCGTCAGCAACAATGCCCAGCGGTAACGGTGCGCCGCCAAAAAATAAAGCGCCGTGACAACAGGAAAGAATATAAGAAACTGAAGGGAATTAAATAGCATGCAATAACATTCCATTGTTCCAAATAAAATTTAGGCACGACAACGTACGTTATTCAATGATCATCAGCCCCTTCACCAAAAACTGTATGCCTCAATTTCCAATCCCCATGAACCTTCGCCCAAAGATGCGGCGACCTGAACTTGTCGCACAATGCCGAAAATTCGCTGTCTGTAAGGCCGACATAATCCAGGAACTCCTGGTAATACCGCAGCGGCTTCTCACCGTCAAACTTTTTGATCAGCACCCGGCCTTCATCAGTGGTGATCTTTTTGTTCCGGATTTCCTGCGCCGAATCCTGCATGGCACGCCCCATCCCGAACTTGATCCAGGATGTGTAATAAAAATACCCGTCAATCCTGTCGTC
The DNA here is from genome assembly GCA_037141995.1 of Candidatus Omnitrophota bacterium. GTDB lineage: Bacteria > Omnitrophota > Gorgyraeia > Zapsychrales > Fredricksoniimonadaceae > Fredricksoniimonas. The sequence goes on along the minus strand of JBAXBM010000287.1, from coordinate 1,604 downwards.
CAGGCTGTTGTATTTTGAATACGTGCCCTCCGTCCGGACTGGATTAGCTTCAAAACCTGTTTTATCAACAGAGAAATAATAACATTCCTGCGGGTCCCACTTTTCAAAGTAACCAAGATAATAAATATCAATCTGTTTCTCGCGGGCAACCACCGGATCCAGCGGGAAATACGCATTTAAATCCGCAAGGCTGACCCCATGATTCTCAATGATGTCTTTTACCTTTTCTCCGCCCAAATAAAGCTCCATCTTGTCCTTGCCGCCGTACATGTCCGTGCTAAACCCGGACCCCGCGGTGCTGGCAAATTTCCGCTCGTCCGCATTGGCGATCCCGTCACTGGTGCCATACTCTCCCGGCATCTCGCCATAAAACGCAAGGGGGATATCAAACTGGGCGCACATCTTGGCCACATAGGTTTTCTGCCCCAGGATAAACGGCTGGAACGGATGCAAAAGGTTGAGTGTCGCCAGCCGGGTCAAAAGGCGGTGCACCTTGCCGTTAGGCGTAAAAAGAAAATTATCAAAACCGCCCTTATGGATCCATCCCTGAAAATTCTTCCACCCGACATCCGTATAAAGATGCGGCGACCATGTTACTGTCAGCGGATTCATCTTGTACTTGTACTTCAAAAGCCATGCCGCATAGATACTGTCCTTACCCCCGCTCCCCGGCGCGATACAATCATACCGGCCATCATGCCGGCGATACTTCTCCAAAAGAGCCCAAAGCTCCTGTTCCCGTTTCTTCCAGTCAACCTCACGGTGCTGTTTTTCCTTATTCATGCACGCAGCACAAACACCCGCCTCATTAAATGCCATGGTCTTTTTTCTGGAAGCAGCATTGTGCTCATATTCATTAACAGAATTAGGGCGCTGATTGGTGATATTGCAAATCTTGCAAAACTTCACCTCGCGCGGCAAACCAAACCAAACATCAAATTGTTCCTGCGTCATTGACCTAGGATCATACTGCCCCATGACCGGCACCCCTTCCCGATTGATGCATAAAATTCTTTAACAAGGCCAATCCCATGGCCGAACTTTTTTCCGGATGAAACTGGCATCCTGCCACATTCTCCTTCGCCACAACCGAACAAAAACGCTTCCCGCCGTATTCCGTTTCAGCCAAAACATGCCGGGAATCCGCCGGAACAACCCGGAATGAATGGACAAAATACATCTCCACCCCCTGGGGCAATCCTGCCAAAAAAGTACCGTCCCATCCCCGCGAAGCTTCAGACAAACCATTCCAGCCGATATGCGGGATTTTGAGCCTTTCTCCTCCGGCGCCCACAGGATCAACAGGCTCAACCCCTCCGGCGATAAGCCCAAGACCCTCATGACAACCGAATTCGCAACTGCGCTCCATTAACAACTGCATCCCGAGGCAAATGCCCAACAGCGGGCGTCCGGTTGCCACATAGGCCCTTATCGCATCAATAAAACCCCGCGCTTTTAAACCTTGCATGCCGTCCTCAAAAGCGCCAACACCCGGCAGGATCACATGATCAGCCTTCGCCAACAACGCCGGGTCATCCGTTATGACCGCCTCCGCGCCGATATGATGCAGCGCATTATACACGCTCAACAGATTGCACAGCCCG
>JBAXBM010000286.1:0-2760 GCA_037141995.1 Candidatus Omnitrophota bacterium | reverse complement strand
CATCCTCAAACCGTACTTCTATATATCTCAGGCATAAATTATCATACAGAATTCGTCCTTGCGGGGAATTACATAGTAAGACTATGTCGCTACAAAATACCGCAAACTAAAAGGAGAAAATCGGGACATACTGTTCTTTATTGCTTAATTTTCAAGCCACAAGCGCCATGCTCTGCTGAGCCAGGGAAAGGTCTCTGGTCATTTGCAGATTCATCCAAAACTCGGGAGTCGTGCCCAGAACGCGGGACAAAAGGATCGCCGTCTCGGGAGACACATCCCGTTTGGCATTGATCAGCGTATTGATCCGCTGGATCGAAACATGCATCTTCCGGGCCAGATCGACCTGCGACATTTTCATGGGAACAAGAAATTCCTCAAGGAGAACCTCTCCAGGATGGCTTGGGACACGGTTTTTAGGAATCATAGGTCACCTCTTTCAATGATAATCAACAATGTCCACATCATAAGCGTTACCGTCATGGAACTCAAATACAAGCCGGTATTGATCGTTAATCCTGATGCTGTACTTGCCTTTAAAGTTACCTTTTAATGCCTCCAGCCTCACTTACGGGCTCACCACACCTGCTACATTTGCGTCCAGTCCCAAGATCGGCAACGGACTCTGGAGCGGCACGATCCGAAGGATGATCCCCTCAACGCCGGTGAAATTGCCCTGCTGAAACTCGGCGATCATGGCCGGATCGAACTTCATGTCAACGCCCTTACCGTCTTTATCCACATCCAAGCCCATATTCCTGGCATTAAGATCAATACCACCCGGCGTCATCGCTTTATCTGTCGACGACAAAGGAAACGATTGTTCCTGAACAAGTCTCCAGCCAGTCCGATCATATTGGCCCACAGCAATGGAATGAACATCCAGCTCACCTTGAGGCTCAAACAGCCCATCTGATATGGCATAACGCTGGAAGACTTCATTTAGCTTATCTTCTATATTCTTCAACTCACTATCACTCAGTCCTGATTTTCTAATCCTGCCCAAACTCACATGAACGATATCCGGGCGATACCACTCCTGACCAAAAACGTGCCTCGCCTGATCTTTCATCCATCTCACATAGTCAGCACTTTGGATCACCCAAAGAATAACGCCATTATCAGACAACAATAACTTACCCTTCAGCGCCCCTTTGAACAACGGAACATTTAACATTTTCTCCTTAGCTTCATTCAACATATTCTGAATATAGCTCGCGTCAACCATTGATTTTGGTAACCCATACTGATCATGATCATTTTCTTTAATACCCTTCATCGTCGAAACAATACTCCAATGCAAACGATTGATTTCGGGCATATCCAACACATCATCAGACACGGCCGCCCTAAGCGCGTTATATAAGGACCGCACGCCATCTACAATCGAACCATCTAACTTAACAAGAATACTTGGATCAGAATAACCGCCTTCATACATTTTAGATATCTGAGCTTCGACCTTAGATCTTACTAAAACCCTTCCCGTCAGTATTCCTACCCCACTTTGCAATGAAATCCGCTTAACCTTAACCGTCTTCCAATTAACGTAGTTCCCTTGCCCTGCCTCAACAACGCTCACGGCATAGGGCCCCGGCAATTCCAGATTTCCCTGATTTGAAAAACGCTCAATCACCACCGCAACACGGTCATCTATGGCTTTTAACTTCTCCGCCGATACTTCCTTCTTGATCCGCAACAAGCTCATGGAAATATTTCGGAATTCCTTAGTTCCCGCGTTATATATCGACCATGGCCCGCCAGCAAAGCCTTGTCGCAACCCATTGATCCATGAGACAAACGGACTATCTTTATCCATGGTCCAATAAACAACACCGGCAGAGGTGCGACTCAGCGCCCCCCTCAGCGCCTCGTTTGAATTGAACGCCGTAGCCCCCGCTGAGGTCAGCGCCGTTTCAGCTTCTTGAATGTGAACGGCTAATGCCTCCGGAGTCAATGATGTTTTTAGCACAGACACATCATCCTCACTAGCACCGATAGCGGTGTGTTTTGATGCGATCGTAAAATGCAATTCTCCCAGATCAGGAACATCCACCGTGTCAGATTCTTCCTTCGCAATTTCCCGTAATGCTTCCCACAAAGACTTCAAGCGGTCCTCTAAACCATCAACATCTCTGGCTTTAATGACAGCACTGGGATAGGAATAACGCTTCTCAGGAGCATAATTTTGTTTAATCTGAAGCTCAACGTCTGCCTGTTGAAAGACCGGCGTCATGGATGCATCAATCTTTCCCACATGAACAGAAATCATGGCCGAATCGCCCTCTTTCAACGGGGCATCATGGCGGGAAGGTGCATGTGCGATTGTCAGATTCTCCCCCAACCGAAGCCGAATCTTTTCTCCACCTGAAAAATATTCACGCGGCATAACTTCCCGACTTCTTACGTCAATATCTTCTTTGATATAATTAAAAACGCCCCGTTTATAGGACTGCACATACTGCGCATAGATCTTGTCTTGACTCGCCGGATCATCTGCCAGCGCGCCACCCGTTTTCCCTCGATCACTGTAAACCTGATTGAGGAGCGCGTCTTTAAATGCGAGCTTGTACCATGACGCCAGGATCATGGCATAGAACATCTGCCGTAACGGCGCGAAATTCTGACCCTGATTCACTTCTTTTTCAATTTCAGGGATAATGACCTCACGCATCACCTGCGACGCCACGGCATGGGATTTATTCTCGGTCGGATCTAGTGTGGACGTGGTCGCTGCCTGTTTCTTAAGCGCCACGTAATCTT
>JBAXBM010000285.1:0-2764 GCA_037141995.1 Candidatus Omnitrophota bacterium | reverse complement strand
TTAAAATCTTATCCGGTTGCCGCGCTCAAGCAGGTCAGTCCGGTTTATTTCCGTCTGGCTTTTGAGGCGCCGGGGTTGGCCAGGGCGGTCAAGCCGGGGCAGTTCATTCACATCAAGGTGTCAGACGGGTTTGAACCATTCTTCCGTCGACCGTTTAGCGTATATCGGACGCAGGGCGGGGTCGTTGAGATCTTCTTTGAGCCGGTCGGCAAAGGGTCGCGCCTTCTGACGTCAAAGAAAAAGGGCGACACACTGGATGTGCTCGGGCCTTTGGGGAAACGGTTCACGCCACCGGCGGCTGGGGTTAAGCAGATCGTTTTTATCGGCGGCGGCATTGGGGCGGCGCCGTTTATGCTATTTTCCGACAAGATCAAGTCGCATAAGGCAGAGAAATTACTCCTTTACGGCGGGCGTTCCAAAGCGCACACCTTCCCGATGACAGAATTCAAAAAGAACGGTGTCCGGGTGCTGACAGCGACAGACGATGGGGCTGTGGGTGTGCGCGGGCGTGTGTCGGAGCTCTTCAAGGAGATCAGCCTTTTACCCTCGACCATGATCTACACTTGCGGCCCGCGGCCCATGATGGCGGCGGTGCAGGCCTTTGCCAAAACGCATGATTTGCGCGGCGAAGCGTCGTGCGAGGAAGTCATGGCGTGCGGCCTGGGTGCGTGCCTGGGGTGTTCTATTCCAACGGTGCATGGATACCGGACGGTCTGCCACGACGGACCGGTATTTGGCCTTAACGAATTGGTGTTCTGATGAATATTTCTGTCAAGATCGGTCATGTTGTGTTGGCGAATCCTGTGACTGTGGCCTCGGGCACATTTGGTCATAGCGAAGAAATGTATCAGGCGAAGGAAGTGCGCTGCCTGGGTGCGATCGTTCCCAAGACCGTGACGCTCCATGCCCAGCAGGGCAATCCGCCCCGGCGTATGTGTGAAGTTGCCGCGGGCATGATCAATGCCATTGGCATCGAGAACCCCGGGATCGATGCCTTTATCGCTACAAAATTGCCCAAGCTCAAAAAGATCGGCGTGCCGCTGATCGTGAGCATTTCAGCGCATAGCGCGAATGACTTTGTGCTCATGGCGCAAAAGCTGAACGCAGCCGACGGGGTGGCGGCGGTTGAGCTGAATCTGTCCTGCCCGAACCTGCAGAAGAAAGTGCTGGTCGCTCAGGATGCCGAGGCCACGGCCGCTGTGGTCCGTCAGGTGAAAGCCGTGACACGGTATCCGCTGATCGCCAAATTGTCGCCCAATGTGACGAGCATTGTTGATATCGCGCTGGCGGCGGAGTCTGCCGGGGCTGACGCTTTAAGCATGGTCAATACTTTTGCGGCCATGGCCATTGATGTCAAGAAGCGTCGCTCCAAGATCGGCAATTTCACCGGTGGCCTTTCCGGCCCTGCCATCCGTCCAATTGCTGTCCGCATGGTCTGTGAAACCGCCGCCCGTGTTAAGATCCCCATCATCGGTATGGGCGGTATCACCTGCACCAACGATGCCCTGGAATTCCTGATCGCCGGCGCCACCATGGTCGCTGTCGGCACCTACAACTTCATCAACCCTCGGGCCCCGTTAGAAATCCTCGATGGCATCCGGGCGTATATGAAAGAAAACAAAATGACGGATATTCGGGAACTGATAGGGAGTATCGAGCGTTAAGGAGCTTGCGGAGAGTCCTATACAATGTACTATACAAACCCTATACAATGTGTTAGGCTTTCTTCATGTTTAGTCCAACGTATCGTTTAACAAACTATCTTTCGGCTTGCCTGGAACGGACAATGCTCTTGTCGTCCGCGTTAAAAAGCCTTTCTGCTGAATCCCCGGTTAGAATCAAGGTCACGCGCGATGCCCTCGGTCGCGACGCGCATTCTTCAACATGGATAGAAGGAAACACATTATCATTAGCACAAGTGGCTGCGCTTGTTGACGGGAAAGATGTTGATGCGGCATCAAAGCAAAAGACTGAAGTCAAGAATTGTATTGCTGTGCTTCGTTGGATAATTGCGCATCGAGACACTGCGTGCACGACAGCCCGAATACGGTCCCTTCACGCACAAATGACAAAAGGCCTTCTGCCAGTTGAACGTTTGGGATGTTGGCGTAAGGTGCAGAATTATGTTGTCAACGCGAAGCATCAAGTTATATATACGCCCCCTTTGCCAAAAGATGTCTTAAGGCGGATGAGCGATCTTCAGTCTTGGTTATTGAAGTCAAAACAAGAACACCCGATCATTCGAAGCGCTATATTTCATCATGAATTTGTTGCGATTCATCCGTTTGTTGACGGGAATGGCCGTATGGCGCGGGCTTTATCGCAATGGATTTTATTACAGGGCGGGTACGATCCGGCGCATTCTTTAGGGTTGGATGAATATTTTGCAGCCAATCGGGCAAAATATTACCAGATGATCAATGAAACGCATGAAATGGATTATGATTATACTTACTGGATAGAATATTTTGCTTTGGGCCTTCAGACATCTATGGAGAGCTTGGCTGAACGGTTACGTTCAATTAAGGCCGATGGCAGGGAGTGGACGCCTAAACAGCGCGAATTGCTTGATTTATTGACTAAACAGGGTGTTTTAGGCTCAGGAGATATGTGCCGTGTCATGAATGTCAATCGTGCCCGAGTTAATCAATTAATTACGCCTTTGATCACGGCAGGAATCGTTGTCAAGGAAGGGCATACCCGCTCGGCAAGGTATCGAATCGTTTAATAGGTCAGGGATTATGAGAGGCTTATATTATTGAGG
>JBAXBM010000284.1:0-2769 GCA_037141995.1 Candidatus Omnitrophota bacterium | reverse complement strand
ATATCCTTTCCAATGACTAGTCTGACTAGTTAAGTATACAATCAATCATCACATTTGACAATATATCTTATCCATCCCGACGCCCCTCACACCCCCAGCTTCACATACACCGGCCTGTGATCTGACCCTACATCAGGGCCTGTCCGGCGTTCAAGCACTGTGAAATCTTTTGAAACTAGAATATGATCAATGGTGATCGCAAGCAGGGGCATCATGACAGGCCAGCTCAGTTGCAGGCCGAAACCCTGACGTGTGTCCACAAGGTTCATCTTCTTCACAAAATCCTGGAAATAATATGCCCACGACGTGGTATTCAGGTCGCCGATCAGAATCATACTGTCCCGAAACGCCAATCGTTGGGTCGCGATAGCACTCAACTGTTCATTCCTTTGACGAAACCCCTCCGGACTTCCCGGCGGTAAAGGATGAGTTAACAACACTGTCAGCAGTTTATTCCCAAGCGTCATCTGCGCCAATACACTGGGAAGCCCAATCGAACCATAATACTGGATCGACGACACATCGACGGGAATCTTACTGTACAAACCTATCCCAAAACAATCTTCGCGCGATATATCACGGCGATACGAATAACCCTTCAGGATTTCTGCCAGTGCGGCCAGCCACTTATCATTAACTTCCTCGAGCGCCAGTATATCCGGATTCATTTCTTTGATATAACGTATGACTTTTCCATATTCTTCATTGTTCGCATTCAAGTTCATCAGAAGTATCGTTGCCGTCTTAGGCGAGGCTTGATATTCCGAACTGATATAAGACTCCCGCGGCCAATATAATGACCCAACCATCACCAAATTTACCAACGCCGCCACAGCCAGAATCTTCAATGCATACCATTTCTTATCGATCACACATAAAAGAATACCAATAGAAAGCACCACCAAATATTGCAGTCTGAAATGAGACGCCAGATCAAACAACCAGCCATACTTACTCAAGAACCCGGCCAACGTGAGCACAACGGGAATATACAAGAATACGATTAATTCAGACCGCTTCCTGCTGTCAGAATGCTTCGCATTTCTTACAAGCCGGACAATAAACCAAATGCAGTAAGCACCTATCGCATAAATCCACATCACCATCCCCCTCCCCCGCCACCCCCGCCGCCACCGCCTGACCCTCCGGATTGTCCGCCGGAAGAACTGCTTGAGTGACTGCCACTGGAAGACGGAGCCACACTGGCGGCCGCAATTCTTCCCTGCAAAGAGGACGTAAAATTCCGATCAAAAGGCTGACCGCTGTGGCCATGATACCAGCGCGGAGAATAACTCCTCGGCCTTTCCCCTGACACCGGGACACTCACGGAATTAATTAATTCAGTCAGCCTGCCACTCCAGGCCTCTTCGACATCCAGCGCGATCGCATAGGGCAAATACCGTTCATAAACTTCCGGCCACTGCTCGGGCTTGTATAAAGTCCGGATACGATCACCGTCAACGGTCTCCAGGAATATCCGAAATCCCTCGATCTGATCCATCAGCTTGCGCCCTGACAATGTCATGGCCTTGAGCAAACGGTAAAACACCACATTCATCACCACAAGAGCAAAACCCCCCAGAAGAAAAGCCAGGCCAATATTTGCCCCCGCCTTGCTCTTGCCGCTGACAATAACCGGTGCCATCAAGAATAAGGCGATAAACATAAGGATGGATAAAACAACGCCACCGGCGAAATATTTGCCATTAGCCAACAGATAAACCTGTTCCGCATTCTTTCCAAGCAGATCCTGGACAGAACTCCAGGTCCTGATCAATCGCACATTATTCTTTACTGTTAATGCCATAGACCCGGAAGATGAAAAGAGCTGTTCCATAACCGCCTTTTCCTCCGGTGCGAGTTGACTGTTATCCTGGTCGATCTTCTCAATAACTGTCTCACCGGTTGTATTTGCAATACTCAGACTGCCCTTGGATGCCAAGCTCACAAGCACAACGGTCGCAATCTTGTCATCATATCCCATCTTCAGCAGATAACGCACCATAGCCGCTGACACGCCGCGGGGCGGCTCATACAGCGTAACGATCGTCCCCTTGCGCGGATCGATCCCGACCCGAAGCCATGCCCAAAGAAAATAGCCCAGCACAAGCAATATGCTACCCAACTGTAACCCTGCCAGCACATGATCCTGAAAGAACCAGATCAGTCCTTGCCACCACGACGGAGCATGGATAATCCCCTTCGACCACTGCGTCAGGATCGAAAATCCATCGCCGGGGAACAGCCGGGCCGTTGTCTGGCAATCCAGGTTATTCTCCTTATCGCGACCACACTGATACGCCTGCCCCTGCGCCCCCTGAGGTCCCGTAAAACCGTCCAGCCGGCGGATCGCCGCAAGAGCCTCACCGGGTAAATGCACCGTCACGGACGCCTGGTCAATGATAAAATTCCAACCGTTGCCTGTTACATTCCAGTAAAACTGGTCAAAATCAGGATTCGTGAAATTGATCTGCCGATTGGTTTCATAACGCAATTCATAGGTATACTCTCCCGAAGGCAAAGAAACATCCGCCCTACCGATATACACCCGCCAGCCGTTGGCCAATGCTTCACAACGAAAAGCCTCGCTTATGCCATCGCGCCGCACGCCCACAACATTGAACCCGGTCCTTGATCCGCCCCATTCCCCTTCGTAAAGCGTCGGAAAATCACGATAGATCCCGCGCCGGATATCCTTCCCTTCCGCCTTGACACGAATAGTCTCGGTCACCACCACCACAGAATCCCGCCGCACTTCAACATCACTAT
>JBAXBM010000283.1:0-2787 GCA_037141995.1 Candidatus Omnitrophota bacterium | reverse complement strand
TAGACACTTACAAAGTAACAGTTTTTCTCTGATCTATGGGGCTTTCTTATTTCCCCTTTTTGTCGCACTTCATTTTACAATCTGCGAAAAAATTATAAAATAAAAAGGGCGGACACCTGGGCCCGCCCCTGCATCATAACATTCTTTAATCATTAACTACGATCAGAGGCTTCTTCGGTTGCCACCTTCGCCGGATCCAGCTGACTGACATGAACCTTGTCATCCGTACCCTTCGTATCAAGCCCCAGCAGAGGACGAAGATTCACGGCGTGCGGTGAACCGACAGGCACAGGAATAATCCCGCGCAGGTCTTCTTGCAGCTGCATGAGCTGAGCCGGGTCAAACTGCGGCATGCCCGCCGCATCCTTGCCCACCACCTTCAAATAATCCCCCTGGCCCAAGTCAATACCACCGTAGCTGCTGGCATTATCCTTCATCGCAGCAGCATACCTGGCTTTAGCCGCTTGCAACACTGCCTCAACGGTTACTTTTTCTTTAGTTCTTAATTCATCAATCGCAGCTGAAAGAACCTTTATTTCTCTCAATTCTGCCGCCAGACGCGCAACTTCAAATGCACCTGATTTATTTATTAAACTCTCTGCAGCTTTTTGACTCACGTACGCATTAAAAGCCGTTTCAAAACCTTGAATAGCTTCACTTGATATTTTATAAAAGCGCAAATTATCTATGAATTCCTCTCCCTCAGTCGTTGATGCCTGATCGCTCAAAGATGTACTTTCTGTCAATACCTTAACACCAACATGATGTTTGAGATATGCTTCAATCCTCAATCGATCCTTAGCCTCAACCCCTTTCACCTGAAGAATCCTTTTTGATGAGATCTTTTGTTTTAATAAAGAATCAACGGCAGCGAAAAGCTGATCATCACCAATGCCATCATTGCTTTTCGAATCGATCTTGTTATGCAAATCACCCATCGTCTTTAAAATTTTATTTTCCACATCATCCCAATACACCTTAATTTTATTTGCATTCTTACCTTTCAACATTCCCACAAAATCTTTCCATGAAAAACCTTCTTGAGATAAAGCATCCGCAGCCTCTTGCCATATCTTCTCAATTTCACTATTATTTAAATAACTCGATAATGCTGAAAGAAAAGAAGCTTTCTCCTGTATAAAATCATCAGAATACGCTGTTTCATTAGTTTCATATAATTTACGGATTGACTGCAACTCGTCAACCAAGGTCTTTATTTCCTCTTTCGCTTGCTGAATCAGTCTTTCTTTACTCTGATTATCCGCAGCTTGATCGATTTGTTTATCATATATTTCTAAAAAACCTTGTGCATCAGCCTCAGTTATTTGATGATTGATTATTAATGTATTAGAAAGATCAGTCAAAAGTTTCTTTCCCGGAATTTGAACCTGTTTTCCATCATCGTTCGAAACATACTTATCGAAAAACATTGCTTTCAGCCTTTGTTGAAGCACCAATTGGATAGCAGGTTCCTTTCGGTCCAGAAAAATAATCAAATGCTGAAAGATCGCATTAAAGCTATCACCTTCATCCACACTTATAAATCTCGCCAACTTCTCCAGCAAATCTGGCGAAACAATATGGGCTACGGCTACACGTCGGCTTGCTAAATATAAACTCGGCGATCTCGCAAATTCTAAAAGAAGTTCATCCACTGACCGGCTCTTTATTGCAACCAACGCTGTCATAGCATCTTTCGAAGCGGATCGTGGTGCTTTCCCTATTTTGTTTGTAATTGCCTTAACCAGTCTCGCCACATATTTTTTTTGTTTTAATGCGTTACGGAATTCATCTCCCGTACTACCCTTCTGTCTTGCCGCAAAATAATACACCGCTTCCAAAGAACTTTTTTTATCAGAAAGAACCTTAATAATCTCTTGTGCCTCAGGATTATCCATGGCCGCCAGCTCTCTTACTGCCGCAACATCTTCCCCCCACACATTTTCATTAGTAACTTTTCGCTTCAACGTGAAAATCCGCCAATGTTGCAGTAGCGCTTTAAACCCACCTTGTGATTCCATTTTATACACAGCCTTCATATCTATCGGCACAGCACTCTCCTGAACATTTTCTCGACTTGCCGCCGAACCACTGCCAATCTCATCCATCATATCCTCACCCTTAAGCTTGCTTTCGGCAATCAGCTGAACAGAGGAATAAATTTCTTTCTTATCAACTGGGGAAAGCTCTTTCAGCGCCTTTTGTCCCGCTAAAGTTAGCCTGCTCAAAGCTTTTGCCGCCTTTACAGCATCATCTTCAACATTAGAACGCATTTCCGAATGATTGTCTTCTTTATCATCAACATGCTTAGCCGTAGCCAGTAATCGCGGCACATCCTTATCATGCTTTAATGCGTCTTTCAATTCCAACTGTGAATATTCCGAAATATACTCTTGAAGATAAAACACTGCCTCTTCCAAAACTTCTACAGGGAACTGTTGATCTGCTCGATATTGTGAAACAATACCCCGAAGAACTTCCTTCCCCTTAGGATCGTCCATCGTTCCCAATTCTTGTGCGGCTTTTACTGCCGCCTTTTTGACAGCCGGCCCAATATATTGAGATCCCCCCTCTTTATTCAAAATATTCCCCATCAATGCCGCCATTTTATTGAGCATATTGGGCTCAAGCACCTTCATCATGAACCGAACAACTTTACCCATCTTTAACCCTTCCGCAGAATCATCCGGCAATTTATCCGTCACCGTTGTTTTTCCTGCCAAATTCACGACCCCCCCCGCGAAATACTTCCTCGGCAAAGTTTCCTGGGCGGACTGGTCGAACTCT
>JBAXBM010000282.1:0-2811 GCA_037141995.1 Candidatus Omnitrophota bacterium | reverse complement strand
TTAATAAACGATAATTACTGCTATACGGTTCAAAGGCAAAAATTTTACCTTGTGCTGCCTGTTTAGCAGCAAAAATGGCAAATGCACCTATATGCGCGCCAAGATCAATAACAGTACTATCTCGATCAATATTAAATCCCTCAGGGCAGTAAGCGCGTTCGTGCCAAACCTCACTAATAATCATAAGATCAGAGGCCGGCTTTGGATAAAGCCTGATCCTGAACTTAATATCTTTACCAAAACTCAAAATACCGCAATTTTTCGCCAAAACCATACATGGCTCACTTTATTAAAGAGGTAAATTCCAGCATCAACTCCTTGCGCCCCGCAAAATGTAATATGCTGGCGGTAGAACTTCGCATATCATCTTCATAATAATTATATTTCCCTGACACGCGAACCCCCTTCTTCATCCAATAAAGAATATTCCAAACACATTCTCCAGTCACAATTCCTGATCTGTCAGATGCGATGGATTGATAAAGGTCAAGCCATTGCTCTGCATAATTCTCCGGCATAAAAATAAGTCCGCTATTTAATACTCCCCGCTTCTCCAAACACCAAACCAATTCATCCCCCGCACTTTGGCGGGGAAGTTTAAAAAAAGCGCCCAGTTGTTGCGAATCAGGTCGCCACAAAAACATAGCCAATTTATTTATCTTACGAAGACGATCATAAAAACGCTTGATTGGCTTTCGAATCATCATGTCTGAATCAAGCCATAAATAAGGCTTCTTTATATAATTATAAACAAAACCTTTCAAACAATCTGCCACATCTAAAACACAAGATTGCACCCCCAGGGACCTTATTAGTCGGACCACAAACTGCATGTCTTTAAATGGAATAATTTTTACAACAATACCACCCTCAACCCATAACAAGAAGTCTTCCATGCGATGACAATTCAAATAATACACATCCTCCTGTTCCGAAAAATCAAAAACGAAATAAACAATATCCCGTGGAAGAAATCCCCCCTTCTTAATCAGCGATTTCAGAAAAATAGAACAATAATCCTTATACTTATAATTTGCCGCGGAAACAATCATAATGCAAAATACCGTGTCTTTAAATAATCAGCCACACGCTCAGCCCAATACGTATTCACCATAGCGCTAGGATGGATTTCACCCTTTACTATCAATCTAAAAGATTGTTTTTCTGGAAGCCCACAGTCAATTAAATCAATGTCATGTTCTCTGAAAAATTGTTTGTCAACACCTGGGATGCTTGTACGCACAACATTAAAATTCGCATCAAGCACATTATTGCGCAACAAACAGACAGCAAACCGCGAACCTTTTCTTTTACACAGCATATCAATCTCAATTAGAAGTTTCCGTGTTACAACATCCATGTCACGCGCCCTTTCCCTATTAAATAGCTTCAAGAAGTTATAATGAACATAATCTAGCGCAACTGAATATTTATCTCCCCAAAAGACGGGATATCCAACGGGGGAATGTCTTTTCAGAACACCCTGTTTATCAATAAAACAATATGGCAGTTGCGCACGATCCAATCCCTGCCCGCACCTGGCAACAATTCTTAAAAAATCTAAATGCGCAACATTACGATCACGATGAAAATCACATAGCCCATACACGACAACAGCCGGCGGCCTTGGACAATCCTTCAAATATTCCTCTAACAACAATAAGGACTGATATGTCCCGTAACCGCATGTGCCATAATTCAGAAATTCTACCTCTGGAAACCTCTCCTGCAACTTCCACGCCATAGTGTCCTCATCACGCAATGCCCAGCCTTGAATAAAAGAACATCCCAGCAAAATAATCTGTCTGTCTTTCTTAACCCGCGCTGGCGCCGTAGCCCGCAAGCCGCCTGGCCATATCGTCATTTTGAGTTCTTTGCCATCATCCCAATTTTTTGGCCATTGAGTATATACACCGACTTTATTTCTCCACCCCAGTACAGGATCAAATTCCACAACAACCATGTCGCCACTAATACGTATAGACTGAAAAGGAACAATTCCTCTAAGCCTTAACCCCAACTCCAAATATAAAGAAAAAAATCCGATCATCATCAAAACGATAACCATCACAAAAACAATTTTTTGTTTATAGCCTATTTGCACAGGTCTTACCCAAAGATATGTTATAATTCAAACCATGTATTCATTATACGTAACCTGCGCGATCATCCTTTTAACCGGTATAATAACCAGCACTTCAGATATCAAGAAACAAAAAATTCACAATAGTACCTTATTACTTATTTTTACACTCATCATTTTTTTACAAATAATCAACACCTTAGCAACAAGAAATATCCCCACCTTACTCTTTCTCAACGGAATTACAGCCCTAATAATCAGCACAATGCTTTACATAAAAAACATCTGGCGCGGAGGAGATGCCAAATTATTTGTTCTCTATGCACTCATCATGCCACAAACGATTTACAGCCATGTTTTGCCATTACCTTGTTTAACTCACTTTATAACCACATTCCTAATCGCCACCATTCTTATCATCATACACTTTATTTATACGGACATTTCGACTTTCCATCATCACATATTACTTAGAATTTCAACCGGCGAATTACTCTTGCACTTCAAGAAATCTTTTATTATAACAATAAGTATTTCATCAATTATACTTTTTATCATGCCAACAATCCTACACTTCCCCTGGACTGGAAATCCTATCCTAAAAGGAGCTGTCTTTTTTACAACTTCCAATTTCTTGTTTGGCCGACTCTTATCGAAAATAAATAAATATCCATTTCTTTTAATGGTATTATTTCTTATCGGATTAGCCTTAAACATCATAAACAATC
>JBAXBM010000281.1:0-2824 GCA_037141995.1 Candidatus Omnitrophota bacterium | reverse complement strand
TGCGGGATGATACGGGTATTCAGGATCATCAGGGCAAGTGACAGGATAATTCCCGCGATCGATAGCGGCACGAGCAGCCGCACCAGCGGGATGCCGCTGGCGCGGATGGCGATGATTTCATTGTCGGAGGAAAAACGCCCGAAGGCGAGGATTACGGTTGTGAGTGCGGCGACCGGCAGGGTGTAGGCCAGCAGGACCGGTATATTATAAAGGAATATCATGGAAACAGCCGACAGGCTGACACCCTGGTTGATGACTTTGTTAGCTAATTGGGGCAGGTATCCCAGAAGAAAAACAAATGTCAGGACGCCCAGGCTGATCGCAAAAGGGGTCAGGCATTCGTTAAGGATGTAGTTGCGCAGGATTCGCATGAGGCAATGGCCAGGCTGATAATGATGACCCTCGACGCGCCCGCGTCTTTCAGGGTTCCGGCGGCTTCGGAAGCGGTCGCTCCGGTTGTGACAATGTCGTCCACCAGGATGATCGTGCTTCCTGTTATATCCGCAAGGGGTTTTATTCTAAAAGCCCCCTTGATGTTTGTCCAGCGCTCTTTTGCGTCAAGTTCACTTTGCCGCGGGGTAGCACGGGTTCGCTCCAGGATATCGTACCTGCAAGGCAGTCCAAGTATGTGCGCGGCGCTTTCAGCCAGAAGACCGGCCTGGTTATAGCCACGCTCTCTCAGGCGCACCGGGTGCAGGGGCATCGGGATGACGGCTGCCGCATTGGGGAAGCGAAGGCTGTACTGGTTGATGAAATATGCCAGCAGTGTGGTGAACGTGTGCCGCAGGGATGTTTTGTTATGGAATTTGAAATGCTGCAGGATGTCACGGGCCGTGCTTTCGTAACGGAGCAGGGCCCAGGCTTCGTCAAAGCGCGGCGGATTTTGCCGGCACGAAGGGCACAGGCTTTCTTCGCTGACAGCCTGCAAATGACGTGAACAGCGGGCGCAGAACGGCGGCGTGTTCCACGGCAGGGAGTTTCGGCAAGACGGGCATACCGGATCCAGAGCCGTACGCGGGTGATATTGCCGGCAAAGGATGCAGTGGCGCGGGAAAACAAGATCGGCAAGGCCGCTGAGAATGCTTTTTAGCATGGGATAATTATAAATGCCGGGTGAAGGGATGTCAAAAAAATCCGTGTCCCCGGAATAATGTTTCGTACATTTGATTTTGCTGCCTGACTTGCTGCGGTATTTTTTCATGGAGGATGTGATGAACATGTTTTTCGGAATAAGTCAAATATAAAAAAAGGAGATAAATTCTTTTTAAAAGTATAATATAATAAAAGTCATTAATGGAGTTGTTTATTGAAAAAAAGATTATAAAATTTATTTGGACCGTTCAGGCCTCTGCCGAGAGGGCTTACAGCTTGGCAGGGGATTTTTTTATCAGAAGATTTATGGCAGCGGTAAATTTTTAATCCGGGGAAAGTAGTGTTGGTTATTTGCTGATTAACAAGACTGTGTTGTTGTCGGATATGATGTCGGGAGTATTTTAGGGAGGGGGCTGGGCAGAGGTTTGTTGTAAAGCGTTTGCGGGGCTATCTCGGGTGAAAATGAAAGGGCATGTTCATGGACAAGAAAAAAGCTGTTTTTGAGATTATTTCATGGTGTGTTGTTATTGTTGTTTCATTGATATTATTAGAGTTTTTCATGCGTGTTTATCATAAGATTGCCGGACATCCTACATGGGTTGCCGACACTTTTCGGGGCTATAAACATTCGGTGAACAACCGGTTTGTTTATAACTTTAATGGAGGGCGGGTTCCTAACATAACCGACGAGAATGGCTTTATCGGGAAAGGGCTTTCTCATGAAAAGATGCCGTCGTTGAGAGTGATGGTGCTGGGGGATTCATTCACAGAGGCGGTTCAGGTGCCGTGGGAGCAGAATTATTGTTCTGTCCTGGAAGGGCAGTTGAACGATACGACGGCTAACGTGAGAGTCATTAATGCCGGGGTTTCCGGGTATTCGCCGATAGCTGAATATCAGTATTTTCATCGGGAGCTGAAAGGATTTAAGCCTCAGGTGGTTGTTCTTCAGATGTTTTCTAATGATGTGTTCGAAGATCATAAGGCCAGGGCGATGGGGATCATTGATAAGGATGGGATGCCGGTTGTTATTTCCAGATTCTTCCGCGGGCACATTGAGGCGCCTGATGAGAACGGTTTATTCTTTAAATTTAAAGAATATTTATTGCGGCGGAGCTGTTTGGCGGAGTCGATGAATCGATTCCTTTATAAGCAATTTAAAAAGACTAAGCCGCAAAAGATGATGGGTTCTCATCCGGAATATAATGATGACAACCAGATGTTTATTATTGATGAATCATCGGATTTATTTAAGAATGTTGCTTTTCGGGAGGAGGCCTTGGCAGATACTTTCCGGTATATAAAGGCATTGCGCCGGGATGTGGAAGGGACGGGCGCTAAATTTATATTGATGTTAATACCCCATGAAGCCCAGCTGCTGTTGAAGAAATATAATCCCCACGTATATTATTACTTTAAGAACCTTCCTGCGAGTGCGTTTTTGAATAACAGGTTGGCAAAATTTTGTTCAGATGAAGGAATAAATTTTCTTGATTTAAAAACTGTCTTTGAAGGGCATTTGGGTGATGATCTTTATTGGCCCAATGACGGGCATTTACGGCCTAACGGTCATCAGCTTGTTGGAACAACGTTGGCGCAGTTTATAAAACAGCAGTATCGCCATAACTGAAAAAGCTTAACCCGGATGGTGCATCAGCCGTCGTTCGCCGAGGCTGATGAAGCCGTCATTTTATCAGAAAATGATATTGAAGGCATTTGTCCTATGCCCAATGTG
>JBAXBM010000280.1:0-2837 GCA_037141995.1 Candidatus Omnitrophota bacterium | reverse complement strand
TATCGTCAAAATTAACATTGGGCGTTTGGGACGCGTGGCACCAGGCCGGTTCATCGGTAGTCACTTCCAGATGCGTGTACCTCGTCCATGACGGTAAAACTGAGGCCGGCCAAACTTTGGTAATCACCGGCGGGTCGGCAACAGCACCAGGATTGGCCAACTTGACAATTTCCGAGAACATCAAGGGACGATTATAAACACGGAGATCATCCAGCAAAGCATTTGTATTTTTTGAATAATTAAACCCAATGTTCCATACAGCCCCGGTATTTAATGTGACATCACCTGATAATGTTTTATCCTGCTTGGCATCCAATACCCCATTAATATACCAGGAATACACATGTCCTTGTTTCGTCAATACATAATGGGTCCATTGGCCAAGCGGTACAGCCGATTGACTGGAAAAATACTGATTGGCTGCTCCTGTACGTCCAGTATATGTATAAAGGAAAGCTTTCGAACCGTGCGAACCATAAATACCCCAACTTGCACCATCAAGAAAACTGATCGCCCCATTCCAGTCAGCTTGCAACGGTTTCATCCAGAAGGCCACCGAATAATTATCGGCAGGAGTAACTACCGGCACATTACTGACTTTTACATAATCATCAACCCCGTCAAACGCAAGGCAGCCATTAATCTTACAATCCGCAATTGTCCAAACCGGAATTCCATTCTTGCCCATAAGCGTCCCATCCCGGCCGTTCCCGGACGCATCATGGGCAACAGCACCCTGCATTTCATCAAACGTCCACCTGCCCACCAGCCCATTATTAAGATCGGCCTGAACAACAGGCGGTATTGCCAGACAAATGATAACAAAAAGAAAGAATATCACTGCCGTAACTCTCATAATGCCCCCTATAGATTCAACCCCACAGCCTTCTTTGCAATGGCCATAGCATCAGCCGCGTTAACGGTCGTGTCACCATTAGTATCTGCCTGGGCCTGTTGCTCACTTGTCAGCGGGCCGCCCACGGTATATTTCAGCACCAACGCAGCGTCGTACATCGTGACCCGTCCGTCGCCAGAGACGTCGCCAGTCACAGCCGTTCCCGCAGCATTATCCCAGGCCGTAATCGAAGGGAAAAACATCAGGGTTGTCAGTTGCGATCCCCATCCTGCGTAATAAAGCTTTTTCCAGGCCAGAACCGCGCTATCTGTGGACGTCAGCACATTAACAAGCGCCTTCATCACCGTTGTCACATCCGGATTAAATTCAGACCAAAAACCATATCCCGCACACACCGCACTAAAAGAAAGCGTGGACGGCGCATAACCGTATCCCGGCGTATTTTCATAATTAACCCGGTACCAACCATTTGTCCCGTCCATATAGTTATTGAACAGCGGATGCGCCATGTCTTTATTAAAAGCCCCATACACAAACTGATTTGTCAACCCCCTCATGATCTCCCGGGAAGGAAAATTAAAACCCAGAAGATCCTTGTTTTCATAAAATGTACGAAACACATTCACAAATCTTTGGGCATGGCTGATATCCCAACCGACTTTATCCACAAGAACAGGATCCATGACCTTTTCCGTCGGCAACACTTTCCATCCCGGATACATTGCCCCGGCATACCCCGCGTACTGATTATCAACATATTTGGAATACATCCCCAAATCAACATTCAGGCCGCGCACCTTGTGACCTGAAAAATCCGTCAATTCCGACCAGCTAAACCGCTGGACAATCAACTGATACCCCAGGCTGAGCAAAGAACGCCATTGTGATTCCTTTCCTGCGGGAATCGTCAGCAAAGACGGCCTAAGCTGATGCGCGGCAAGCAATTCACCTGTCCCGGCCAAAATCCACAAAGTCTGATCACTAAGGGCATTTGACGTTTCAAAAACAGCAAGCCCCGCCGCTAATTGACGCTGGATAACAGGACGCAAGGTGACTTCTTTCCGGGTATAAAAATCCAGGATCACCGGCCCGTATTGCGCGACAAAGGTCTTCATGGTATCAGTCTGCTGCGCGGGATCCAGTGACGCGATCATATGAAAAGCGTTCGTCAAAGCATAAATGAATTGACTGCTATATAACTGAACTTCCGTCCCCAGCAAAGACGGCGATGTTGTCTGTGGATATTGATAAATCCAGCGGTATTCTCCCGCTTCATTCTTCTGCAAATATTTGTAAGGATCCAGATAAATTTTTAATATATCATCAAAAAGATCCCATATTTTGTTCTGAAAAGAATACACCAGGAGATTATTGGTAAAACCCTGAAGAAAATACAATTGAAACGTATCTCCCGCAGCCAGCCTGGGAACTGTTGACGTGAAATAATATTGCTTGTACCAGGCCCAGTTATCAAGAATACCCTTTGTTTGCCCAGGCACAATGTCTCCTTGTTGAAGCACTTGGGCAGGAACAACCTCTTGCGGACCAGTCGTAAAATGAATCGCGTAATCTGTCGTATTGATAGAACCATCCATTCCCAAACAACGGATAAAATAATCCTGCGCTGTATTAACAGGCAGATCCCATACGTTTGTCCAATGTTCCAAGCCATTAGTCACGGTCATCGGAATGCCCTGCGCATAATCAGTACCTGGCTGCGTGGCATAAACACACCGGGCATTAAGACTGGTTTTTAATGTGATCGCCACGGAGCGAACCCCGGTTGGTAAAACACCTGACGGGGCGCCTGCGCTTCTTGCCGGGCCGGCTGGATCAAGGGCCTGATTGACCGCAGATCCCAGCATGGCTTCTTCATTCACATTAAACACCCGGTTATAAATCCGGACATCGTCCAACATGCCATTGAGGGGATTCCTGGGTGTCAACGTGTCATAAATCAGCCCTCCCAGATGAAGCCGGG
>JBAXBM010000279.1:0-2838 GCA_037141995.1 Candidatus Omnitrophota bacterium | reverse complement strand
CCGACATTTCATCCTGGACGCGTGAAACACGCACATCCCCAAGATATACCTTCCCGCGGTAGACCGACATGATATCACCCTGTTTAATGCCATGATTAAGCCCAAGATCAAAAATCAAAAATTCTGTTTCAGCGTCCACATTAAGCACGCGGCCTTCTCTCGCCATTTCAGGCGTAACCACAATACGCGCCAGCTCAACCTTTTCCTGAGCAGGCGGTGCCGGCGGAGGTGGCACCACTTTAATTTTTTGCGCAAGCTTCTTCTCAAGTTCGTTATTAAGCTTTTCAAGCCCGGCAATTTTCTGCTGGGTCGCGCTCAATTCAGTCTCCTGCCCTGAAAACTTTCCCTCAGCTTCCCGTAACCTGGATTGGACAGCCTCCAGTTCCTTGATTAATTTCTGGCGCATTTCCATCTTATTACGCATCGCCACGTCAACGTCATCACGTAACTTTTTATTATCCACTTTAAGCTTCTCATTAAGCGCTTTTTCGAGATCCATCTCTTCAAGAAGGCTGTTCACGCGATCTTCAATATCTTTCTTTTTCGCTTCAAGGACATCTATTTCTTTCCGGCTTTCCTTAAGGTCCGCCGATATCTTTGAATTACTGGCGGTCAGCGTCACCACCGTCTTTTCAGCCGCCTGGCGTAATTGCGTCTCATTCTGAAGCAAAAACTGGCTGATAGAAATCCCGGCGACCAAGATCACGATGATCAATGCCAAAAAAATCAATAATGTGCGTCCGCCCTTTTTCATAATCATATCTCCAGGGATTTTCTTCTTTAAAAATTTATTATAAAAAAATTATATATTAAAGTAAAGAGTAAAAAACATTACTCCGCCTGTACTGCCGGTCAAAGATGCGATAAAAATTCAGAAGGAAGCGGCACCGAAATTTCAAGCGGCTTGCCTGTCCGCGGATGCGTAAAGAAAATAGCCTGCGCATGCAGGGCCAAACGAGAAAAATTCCCCCTGGTCCCGTAATTTTCATCACCCATGATAGGATGGCCGATATGCCGCATATGCAGCCGCAACTGATGCGTACGTCCGGTTTCCGGAAAAAGCGCAATCACCGTCATCGCGCGGCTGCGCCGGATAACCGTATAATATGTCACAGCTGATTTTCCTTCACCGGGAGGAACAATCTTACGCATATCATGATATTTGGCATGCCTCCCGATACAGGCCTCCACCACACCTTCATCAAACTGCACCTCACCCTCAACAAGCGCAATGTATTTTTTCTCAATCGTATGCTTCTCAAACTGCCTGGCCAAACGCGCATGCGCCATATTATTTCTGGCCACCAGGATAATCCCGGAAGTTTCACGGTCCAAACGATGCACAATCCCGGGGCGGCGCGCTCCATTAATATCCGAAAGCACGCTGAAATGATGCACCAGCGCGTTCACCAGCGTCCCGCCGAAATTCCCCGAGGCCGGGTGAACCGTCATCCCCGATGGTTTATTAACCGCCACCATATCATCGTCATCATAAACAATATCCAGGGGGATCGGCTCCGGCTTGATCCGTTCATCCGGATAATCCTGAGGCTCAATCTCAACCTCAACCTTATCACCGGCCTTAACCTTATGCTGCGCCTTAACAAGCCGCCCATCCACATGAACCTTTTGAGCATCAATCAACCGCTTAACAAACATGCGGGACGGCACAGATTCCCCCAACGCGCGCGTGATGTAAACGTCAATGCGCGAACCGCCGTCTTCTTCTAAAACCTGCAACTCATGTCGGATCATTTATTATCCAAATTATTTTTCGCGCCCAAACGCGCATTCACCACAAGCGCTGCGGCAATAACCAGCGCGCATACATACTGAAAAAGACTCAGCCCGCCCCACATTTCAACATGATCCGCACGGAAGAATTCGACAATAAAACGCTCCGCGGAACTTAAAACAAGATAAAGCACAAACAATCGCCCCGCAGGGTTCTTCCCCTGTTTTTGCAAAACATACAAAATTAAAAAGACAAAAAACTCTCCCGCTGACATATAAATTTGCGTCGGGTGAAGATGCTGTCCCCATACAGGAAAGTAAAGCCCCCACGCCACAGGCTTGCCATAACAACAACCGTTCAATAAACAACCGATACGGCCAATGGCATGCCCAAGGGCTAAAAAAGGCGCCGCCGCGTCAAGAACTGTCCAAAGAGGCAATTTTTGATGCCGGATAAAAACAATGCCTGCCGCAACCCCAGTCAACAGGCTCCCCTGCCAGGCTAGTCCGCCTTTTTGAAGCATCAATATTTCGAAAGGGAACTGACTGAAATAATCAAAATTCAAAAACACATAAAAAAGCCGCGCGCCCACAATCCCGCACACAACAACCCAGAACGCGAGGTCATATATAACTTCCCGATTAATTCCATAACGCGCGACCTCACGGGCCGTCAATAAACTCCCCACCACGACCGCCACGGCCAGCATTAATCCGTAAGAATAAAGCGTGAACGGACCCAAATGGCAAATGACAGGGAACATACTTTTCAATCCGGAAGATTAAAGTTTTTTTTCCCTTTATGGCGCAAGGGCACCGGGCAACATTTAAACAAAATAATACACGCACCTGCAGTAATGGCACTGTCAGCAATATTAAAAACCGGCCAAATACGCAGATCAATGAAATCAATAACGTGCCCCAACATGATACGATCAACCAGATTTCCGACCGCACCGCCCATTATTAGTGAAAATCCGACAATATACAAAAGGTCAAGTTCACCAATTTTGTGGTAATAATACAAATTATACCCCAATAACACCACAGCAATCACAGGAATAACAAAAAAGACAAAACCATTATCCCTGAAAAGACCAAAAG
>JBAXBM010000278.1:0-2858 GCA_037141995.1 Candidatus Omnitrophota bacterium | reverse complement strand
GACTCGAACCCGGGACCAAGAGATTATGAGTCTCCTGCTCTAACCGACTGAGCTATAGGCCCGGAAAAACATCATCCTAAAATTTTCAAAAATCCGAGATGTAGAGAATATCATAAGGCATTATTTTTTTCAACTTATATATAAAGGACGATACGCGGGATAATAAACAGCACAATAAATGGAACGGTTGGAAAGAATTAGGAACGGTTTCAAACCGTTCCGTTATCGGCGTGTCATCGTGTCGTCGTATCGGGCATCGTTACGTCATCAATATATTTTCCCGATCCGAAGACCATTCGCGTGGATTGAGGTCTATATATTGGCGTATGTTGTTCAAATCAATTTCATTGCGAATAATATGATCATGAAATGATTTTTGCCATTGGAATTTCTTGCCATTCACAAGCGCCGCATTGATCTTGCGGGACGAAAATGTTTTAAACCCACGTAAAATTTCCGACAATCCATGATTGCTCGTAGGAAACGGTTTCAAACCGTTCCACGACCCATTATCAATGATAACAATGCCGTGAACATGATTGGGCATAACAACACATGCATCAAGGCGTAAATTGTGGTAATGCGTCAACAAATCATGCCAGGATTCAAGGGCAATAACACCGTTCTCATTCAAATGCATTTCCCCATTTCTTATAACCCCGAACCATTCAACACGATCATGTGTACATATGGTCACAAAATAATGACCATCTTGACTGTAATCATAACCATTCAATCTGTTCAATGCCCGGTCTTTCACCCTGACAACATCTCCTGTCACACGATTCATTGGAACCGATTTTATTCCCGGATCGGCATGGGATATCCGAAACGGTTAGGAACGGTTGGAAACCGTTCCCTACAACATTACGTAATCCGTGCAGGATTTCGGATAATCCGATTTTTAGGATACGCAATTTGATACATTAACTTATTTATTTTCTCGAAGGAATGCCTGAAACCGCCTGTAATCTTCCTTTGCATAAAACACATGTAATATTTGAATAAATATTATAATCATTTGGGCAAAAGAGAAAAATTTGTCAGGCACCCCTAAGGTCGACTGCGACCTCATATCCATCCCAGTAACCAGCGCAAATGACACAGTAAGTACATAAAAAATCACAAAAGGAACATACATATTCCCATTTTTATGCCCAGCATTGACGCTCGACAAATTAGGTAAAGGCTCAACAGAATTAATTTTTGTATTTAAATCTCTGTTACAAAATCTACAAACAATCGCTTCATCTTGAATTTGTTCGGCACAAAAAGAACATTTTTTCATATTGCCCTCTTCCTTGGTTTTAAAAAAGACATGGAACAGTTGAAAACCGTTCCTTACAACATTACGTAACCCGTGCAGGATTTCGGATAATCCAATTACCCATTTTCAAACCGTTTCCCACAATATTTTGTAACCCATGCGGGATTTCTGACAATTTGATTACCCGTAGGGAACGGTTTCAAACCGTTCCGTTATCCATTATCAAACAACCAGAAAAATAATCGAAATAACCCGGACACACATAAATCATTCCTGCCATCACGAAAAAACAAAGGGCATGGTCGGTGTGTTGACCATGCCCTTTATGTTTTAGATCACGTAATCTTCCTTGGACGACATGTCGAGGAACATTTTGATCCGGCGCGAACGCGTGGGATGGCGGAGCTTCCGGAGGGCCTTGGATTCGATCTGGCGCACACGTTCACGGGTCACGTTGAATTCGGCGCCTACCTCTTCAAGGGTGCGGCTGGTGCCGTCGACAATGCCGAAACGCAACTCAAGGATCTTGCGTTCGCGTTCGTCGAGTGTTTCAAGGACGGCCTGAATTTCATCCTTGAGCATCGAATGCAATGTCGCATTCGCCGGAGAAATAGCTTTCTTGTCCTCGATGAAATCGCCGAAGTGGGTATCACCTTCATCGCCAATAGGCGTCTGCAGGGAGATCGGAACCTGGGAAATCTTCATGATCTCCTTGACCTTGTTCACCGGGATTTTCATCTGCTTGGCGATTTCCTGGGGCGCCGGCTCACGGCCGTTTTCCTGCACAAACAGGCGGGAAATACGGATGATCTTGTTGATCGTCTCGGTCATATGCACCGGGATACGGATCGTACGCGCCTGGTCCGCAATCGAACGCGTGATCGCCTGGCGGATCCACCAGGTGGCATACGTCGAGAATTTGTACCCGCGCTTGTATTCAAACTTCTCCACCGCACGGATCAGGCCCATGTTGCCTTCCTGGATCAGGTCCAGGAACGACAGTCCGCGATTGATGTATTTTTTGGCAATAGAAACCACCAGGCGCAGGTTGGCCTCGACGAGTTTCTTCTTGGTCTTGTTAAACTGCGACTGACGCATGCGGATAACACGCAGCTGCTCGCGCACACGGTCAACAGGCTCGCCAAGCTCTTTGAGCAGTTTGCGGCGGTCTTCTTCGGACTGCTTCTTGGGTACATCGGACTTTTTGGCCTGAAGCTGACGCTCGACGCGGTGCAGCCGGTACAACATCTCGTCAATGCGGCCGATGATCTGCTCGTTGACAGATGCGGTCAGCTTGAAATCCGCGACACACGCCGTGGCCTCTTCAACTTTCTTGGCCGCTCGCGCCTTGTCGAGAGTTTTCCTGAGGTCCTTCAGCAACGTCGGACGGCGCTCCAGTTCATCCTTGACAACATCCTCGACGCTGATCTCTTCCTTGAGGGCGCGCTCAATGGTATTCATAGCTTCCTGGCGCGCATAAGAATTCACAAAAAGAGCTTCCGCGAATTTATTTTCCGCCTCCTCGATGCGCTTGGCCAGGATGATCTCCTCCTCGCGCGTCAGGAGAGAAATCGACCCCATCTGCTTAAGG
>JBAXBM010000277.1:0-2868 GCA_037141995.1 Candidatus Omnitrophota bacterium | reverse complement strand
TACGACAGAAAAAGATGTTTTACTCATAAACTATCTATGTTAAAAGTCATTGAAAAGACATCAACCTTGCGTTAAAGGATTCCAATCATGATTGATACACCCACCGAGTTCCATATATCCCATGTCACCGATGTGCCCTGGTGCCCGGGATGTGGAAGCCACATGCTGCAGAAGGCAGTAAATTTGGCACTGCATGAACTCAAGATTGAGCAGGAAAACCTCCTGATGGTGTCTGAGATAGATCAGGCCATCAAGCTATCGGACACAAAGCTTGTTGTTATCGTTGAATCGGGTGAAAGAAATATGCTGGGCGAAGGTGGCCATCATTTTCTCCGTGCCATCCGGAGAAACACTGATGTCACCATGATTGTCCACAACAACATGGCCTACGGCCTCACCAACGCACAAGCCTCTCCAGCCTCGCAGCACGGAAGGAAAACACCAGCCAAACTCGAACCCTTCAATCCGCTGGGAGTAGCACTGTCAAGAAATGCTCCATTCATCGCAAGAGCCTTTGCCGGAGATATTGAGCAGACAAAATTGATGATTATGGAGGCGATTACCTTCAAGGGATTTTCGGTCGTCGATGTATGCCAGCCATGCGTACTTTTCAATAAACTGAGTGCCTATCACTGGTTCAAGAAAAACATCAGCTACCTGCCGAAGGGACACAACACCACTGACCGCAACGCCGCCTTTCGTCTTGCAACCGGATACGATAAACTACCTCTGGGCGTTTTCTTCCGCCATAACGGAAGTGCACTTTATGAAGAACCTTTGGGTATCGATACAACCCCGCTTTTTCAACAGCAACATGATGAAAGAAACTGTAAAATGATGATTGAGGCCTGCCGCTGAAGTCTGCCTCTTCCCCGCCAGGATCAACGGGGTTAACTGATCGGTTACTTGAATAAATAAAATTTTCAACACATACTCCGCAGGAACACTGATTTTACCCGTCATCATCTCTTCATTTTGTCACGCAGTAGATGCGATTGTTAGCAGTTTTTGTCGTCAAGCGCCTGTAAACGTTTAATCAGGCTTTTTCATTCACCATTCAAACAAGGGAGGAGTTCCTATGTCAGCAAGACCGTTCTACGTCGTTGCCCACCGATGCAACAGCACTGATGCCGTCAAGAATGCTATCGCCGACGGAGCCAATGCTATTGAATGCGACATCCGCTATTACGACAGCCCAAAGTATTTTCTGGTCAGTCACGATAAATCGGTTACTCCCGAAGCAGATGCGCTTATCCCCTATCTTGACCGCATGAGTGTGGTGCTGAAAGCCAAGCCTGCCGTCGCTCTG
Source organism: Candidatus Omnitrophota bacterium (assembly GCA_037141995.1). Lineage (GTDB taxonomy): Bacteria > Omnitrophota > Gorgyraeia > Zapsychrales > Fredricksoniimonadaceae > Fredricksoniimonas. The sequence continues at coordinate 1,559 of JBAXBM010000277.1, read as the reverse complement.
GTGATTTTCGACTGCAAGGATCAGCCGGAAAACCAGTTTCTCACCCTGTTGAAGATCGTGCGCAAGCACTTGACCGATCAGGTACCGGTAAATGTTCTTTTTTCAATTTCTTCCTATGACGACCGAGCCTTCTTCAACCCGCTGAAAGGATTCGCCATGGCCCCAAATGAAGGTGTGGGCATCGACGAAGACAACGACTCCAAGCGTGTTTCGGAATTCTTTCAGCAACTGGGTATTAGTCAGCACACCTATGGTAATGGCATCTATGCTTACGGAATCGGCCCCAATGTGCCGCATACCGTTATGAATGCAGTGGCTCGCAGAGCACACGAGGGACACCTCAAAATGGTATATGTGTGGACGCTTCAGGATGCCGACGCCATGCGCAATTATATGCGGATGGGAGTGGATGGCATTCTCGTGAACAATCCCGCGACACTGCGCGAAGTGCTCAATGAGAAAGAGTTCGCCGGAAATCTGCGTCTGGCAACCCGTACCGATCGTCCTTTCATCACTCCCCCTGCTCCAGCATACGTGCTTGACGTTAAAACCGCTGATGTAGGGGGTGGCGGAACAGATGCATGGCTGCGCTTCGCTGTCGTGGGCCTGGATGAAAAAATGCTCCATTATATCATCGATTCCTGTCCCCCGGGACTGTTTGAGTCGGGTGATACCAACAGCGTGACTCTTTTCGGCGACGTCGGCGCTCCGAAAAAGGTTCGTGTATGGCGGGACGACTCGGGAAATGGTCCGGGATGGTACCTCGACCGCATCACCCTCACAAAAACAAAGGGGGCAACACCGGCAGTTGGTGCGAAAACCATCATCTTCGACCAGTGGATACCTGCAAATGAGGTAATCGTCAAACCAGTTCCCTGATCCTCCGTTCTCTTTGATCCATTTTTCAGGCGTGCCTGCAGTACCATTCAACACCATTAATGTTTATCAGGCACGCCCTTATTTGCTGCAACCTTGAGGCTAACGACCGAACTTCCAATCCGCTGCAGTTCGCTCATTGGAATGCTGAGGGTTGCGGCAAGTTCCTGCAAAAGAGGCTGTCCGGCAATCATCTCCTCAGGGAAGTGACTCTCTCCGACAACCGATATCTCCTCGAACCCAGCCTGTTTTATAGCGTCGAGATATTCATCCTTGCGAACGGCACCCGCAATACATCGAACGTATGCCTCGACTGATCCGCTGAGGTAAGCGGGGAGATCTGCCAGTAAAACGATATCCGACACCATAAGCCTTCCGCCGGGTTTCAGCACACGCCAGGCCTCCTGAAAAACTTTTGGCTTGTCGGTCGAAAGATTGATGACGCAATTTGAGATGATCACATCGACACTCGCGCTCTCCACAGGAAGCGCCTCTATCTCCCCAAGACGGAAATCAACGTTCCGGTAACCGTTGTTCCGGGCGTTCGCTTTTGCCCGTTCGACCATCTCAGGCGTCATATCCACGCCGATCACACGCCCCCTCTCGCCGACAATGCTCGAAGCAAGAAAACAGTCAAACCCGCCCCCAGAACCGAGATCAAGCACCACATCACCCTCCCTGAT
>JBAXBM010000276.1:0-2883 GCA_037141995.1 Candidatus Omnitrophota bacterium | reverse complement strand
ATACATCCCGCTTTGTGATCTGTGTATATCGATTTCACCCAGGGGGAGTTCCGATGCGGATAGACTCAACGGATATTCAATATAAACCGCGTGAACTTTATCGCGGGAGAACAGGAGCATCTCAGCATTTATCTGGCGGCATTGTATCTGCTCCTGAAAAAATTTTAATTGAATCCATGATGCCGCGCGGCGTTATCTTTGTCGACGGTTCGCATGTGCGTATTCCTTTTACTTATGGTTATCGTGTTGAAATTTCTTCTTCGAAAAATTTTGTCCAACTTGTTCATGCCTAAGTCATTTTCTAACTCTCTTTTAAAATGGTACCGTATCAATGCCCGTGACTTGCCGTGGCGGCACTCGTCTGATCCTTATGCCATATGGATTTCTGAAGCCATGCTTCAACAAACAACAGTAAAAACTGTTATTGGCTATTATATGTCATGGATGAAAATTTTCCCGGATGTGTATTCGCTTGCCGATGCTTCTATTGATAAAGTCTTAAAAGCATGGCAGGGGCTTGGTTATTACAATAGAGCGAGAAATCTCCATAAAACAGCTGGTATTATTATTCAGCAATTTCAGGGAGAGATTCCATCAAACCCAATTATTTTAAAAACATTGCCTGGTTTTGGACCTTACATGTCGGCATCAGTAGCCAGCATCGCATTTGATTGTCGTGTGCCGCTTGTTGATGCCAATGTCCGGCGTGTCATGATGCGGATAACCAATACGCATGGACGAGCAACATGTGCCATTGATCATACTATTTTATCAACCCTTGATGCTCTCATGCCTGATAAACATGCGGGAGATTTTAATCAGGCTATGATGGAATTGGGTGCCATCATCTGTAGTAGCCAAAATCCGAAATGTAATATGTGCCCCCTGATATGTTTTTGCCAATCATTCAAAAAAGGTGATCAGGAACTAATCCCTGAACAAAAAAAAATTCTTATTCATGAAATAACTGCTGTAATCGGTTTGATCAAACGAGATAATAAGTTTTTGATTCAACAAAGGCCTGAGAAAGGCTTGTTAGCTGGGCTATGGGAATTTCCAGGTGGTAAAGTCAAAGAAAGCGATAAAACATTGAAAGATGCATTAAAACGTGAATTAATGGAAGAAATTGGTCAAATATGCCGTATCAATGGAGAATTTTGCCGCGTAAAACATTATTATACAACAAATAAAGTAAATTTGATCGCATTCAACGCTGCTTTAACAGGGGATAACTTTAAACCATCCAAAATGCAAAAATGGGTGACAGCGAAAGATCTATTGACGTATCCCATGCCATCAGGAAGCGCTAAGATTGTTGCTAAGCTATTGAATAATACTTTGGGGGATCTTACTTTGGCCTAATTCTATGGCGTTTTTAAAATCCCAACAACTTCCTATAATATATGTTATGTTAAGTACGGCTGTGCGAATAGAGGCATCAAGATCATTCCCCGTAATGTGTCCTTGCGCGTTCAATGAAAATGATCCGTGCCTTCTCATCCACTTGGTAAACAATCCTGTCTTTGAAGGTCAACCGATAAGAATAACTCCCAGCAAGATCACCCAACAATTTCTTGCCCTCGTAAGGATCTTTGGCAAGAACCTCAAGAAGAATTTCTTTCAACTTCTTCCTGATGACTGGCGATAATTTTTCAACATCTTTCTTGGCCTGATGTGAAAAACAAACTGTATAATGCCGCCCACTAGGCACCAAAGACCTCCTCCATGGAATAGGTCTTCCCAGCCTTGATTTCCCGGCGTGCTTTGTGTACACCTTGCACAAAGCCGGGGATCGCTGTCAATTCCAGCGTTTCCAGAAGATTATCATAATCATCCCTAGACAAAAGCACGGCGCCCCCATCCCTGGACGTGATCTCATAAACCCGATGCCCGCGGATAGATTGTTTAAGGATATCAAACCATTTCTTGCGCGCATCCGTCGCTGTTAATGTTGTCATTGATCCTCCTCCATATATGTACATAACTACGTACATCGTAGTGCGCTCCACTATAAAAATCAAGTCAAAATATGATGCGCCAGAGATTCCGAAAAATCCAACGAGATTTCCCGCGAATACAGAAAGTACAGCATCTGTCTGCCAAGTTAAACTATCATGCGGGCATCTGAAGAATGTATCAATTATACATCTAAATGAATACCATCCCCCGTCGTGGGGAGGGCATGGGCGGGGGGATACAGCGGGATAAAACTTTCCGAAAAATAGCTTTCAAATTACGTCCGATAAACGCATGAAAAAGAATGTACACCAGCATAATCAATAACCAGAACGCTTCCATGGCCGCTGGTTCATTCCGATAGAGATGATCCGCGCCTTCTCATCCACTTCAGTTGTACGATTTTCTCGTACAACTCCGAGTATCCTTTTGTGATTAAGACATTTGAATACAATTAAGAAATTTAAACTTCGAGCATAAGGGGTGGTACAAATTGTACCCCCCCTTGATTCATTGAAATATCCAATTACTAAGGGTGCCCAGAACGCCGGGGTCGCCCCTTGCACAGGGGTGGCGACCATAACTATTTTTTTCAAGAAGCTATTTATAGGGTTCAATCGAACATGAACACGGCGAAGACGGCAAGGTAGTTTCAATCCACATCTCAATAACCCGTTGCGCTTGTTTTCGTTGGCGGTTCATCCCCGCGCGTGCAGGGAACATACATCATCAAAATTACGATCAACTGTTAAAGGCGGTTCATCCCCGCGCGTGCAGGGAACATTTGCATCCCTATTCGGGGCAACACGTCAAACTCGGTTCATCCCCGCGCGTGCAGGGAACATTTCAACGCCCGAACAATCGCATCCTCTTTAATCGGTTCATCCCCGCGCGTGCAGGGAACATAACGCCTTGAGATCGAGCGCA
>JBAXBM010000275.1:0-2889 GCA_037141995.1 Candidatus Omnitrophota bacterium | reverse complement strand
CTCGAGGCTCTTGCCTTAACCGATACGACAACTCTTTTTGCCGAGGCGGATCGTGTTCGGCGGGAATGTGTTGGTGATGCCGTGCATTTGCGCGGGCTGATCGAGTTTTCCAATATTTGCAGACGCGACTGCCTCTATTGCGGTATCCGCGCCTCCAGCCGTACCGTGACGCGCTACCGCATGGATGTGGACGAGATATTTGAGACAGCCAAAACAGCCGCCGGCCTGGGGTATAAGACGCTGGTCCTTCAGTCCGGCGAGAATGACCGTTATCCGCTGATCGAATTGTGTCTTTTACTGCGCCGCATCAAGGCCGAGCTGGGGGTCGCGATCACACTGTCCATGGGCGAGAAGACGAAAGAAGAATATGCCGCCCTGCGTGAAGCCGGGGCTGACCGGTATCTCCTGCGTTTTGAAACATCGTCGGAGGCTTTATTCGCTAAATTGAAACCGGATTCTTCGCGTGCCGATCGCATGCAGTGCCTGATGTGGCTTAAGGAAGTCGGTTTTCAGGTTGGTTCCGGGATCATGGTCGGCCTGCCGGGCCAGACGCCGGATATCCTCGTCGATGATATCCTTCAGATGAAGGCGCTCGATCTCGACATGATCGGCATCGGCCCTTTCATCGCTGATCCCCGCACTCCGTTGGGGGGTACCACCAGCGGCACGCTGGAACTGACGCTCAAGGTCGTTGCCTTATTGCGCATTCTCACGCGTAATACCCACATTCCCGCCACCACGGCGATGGGCTCGATCGAAAAGGGCGGCCGCGAAAAAGCCCTGCGTTGTGGTGCCAATGTCCTCATGCCCAACGTAACACCCACCCGTTACCGCCAACACTACCAGCTTTACCCCGGCAAGATCTGCATCAACGACGAACCCGGCGACTGCCGCAACTGCGTTGCCGGTATGCTCCGCACTTTAGGCCGTACCGTTGCCACGGATGCGGGGCATGGTTTGAAGCGGTGATCCCCTCCAGATGACGGCGTAGCCTTTAATCACGTGGCACGATATAAAAGTATATGTTATATTTCTTCTACCAGGTGGACGCAGTCTGTTTAAAAAGGTAGATCAATTGACTATTCGACGGTTTATGCAAAGAATTCTGGCAAGCATGTTGATACTGGTATTTTTGGTATCGGATATGCGTGTTTATGCCCAGGGCGTGCTGCAGTTACCGGCACCGGGTACTCGTCTGGCATTGAGTCCGACGTTTGATCCTCCGCTTTTAAAGGGCATCAAGGTTTACCGTAATGATCCGTTTAGATTTGACTTCATTCTTGATAAAGGTGAAGGCAAGGCAACGGATGAACAGGTCAAAACAGATTCAACACGCTTGATCAAGTATTTCCTCGCCTCGCTGACAGTCCCCGAGAAGGATTTGTGGGTGAATTTAAGTCCCTATGAAAAAGACAGGATTGTGCCCGAAGCCTTTGGTCAGACCGAAATGGGGCGCGACCTTTTGGCGCAGGATTACATTCTCAAGCAGATCACCGCATCGGTTATTTATCCGGATGATAAAGTCGGCAAGGAATTCTGGGATAAAGTCTACGCCGAAGCTTTAAAACGTTACGGCACCACCGACATCCCCGTCGACACTTTTAACAAAGTCTGGATTACCCCAGAGAAAGCCACCGTCTACGAAAACAAAGACGCCGCCTATGTCGTCGAGAGCCGGTTAAAAGTCATGCTCGAGACTGATTATCTTGCTACCGTGGCTTGTAAAGACGAGGCACTGCCTGGTCTCAATACTAATACTACTGATAGCGCATCATCCGATATCCCCAAACAAATCCTTCGCGACGTCATCATCCCCATCCTCGAGAAAGAAGTCAACGAAGGCCAAAACTTCGCCACCCTGCGCCAGGTTTACAACTCCCTCGTTCTTGCCACCTGGTACAAGCGCAAGGTCAAAGCCAGCATCATGGGGCAGGCCTACGTCGATAAGAAAAAGACGGGTGGTATTGATATTGCTGATAAGGATGAGAAAGAAAAGATTTGGGCACAGTATGTTGAGGCGTTCAAAAAGGGGGCGTTTAGTCTGATTAAAGAGGAGCGGGATGAAACTACGCAGGAGATAATCCCAAGGAAATATTTCTCGGGTGGTATTGATTGGGCAATGGACGTTCTTAGCATAATTGACTCGACTGAATTTCCTAATGCTCTAAATGTTATAGAAAAAAAACTTCAGCGCAGGGATCATAAGGACTTTATTCAATTGGGTGTCGTTGTAAGTAGTCTAGATTTTGAAATGGATAATAGTCAAAACGAGGATGATGCTATTTTAAAGCGAGGTGTAGGCGAAGCCTATTGGGCATTAGTAAGGCGTATACGCAAAGGTAAATTAGATTCTTTTAAATCGTCTCAACAATTTCATACAATTAAATTAAATTATGAAGAAAAAGTAAAAGGTAATATAAATAATTTTTATGGTTTAAGATTTGATGCTTTATTGGCTCAAGGTATTTCTGCAAGTGATTTAAATTCTTTACGTTTAAGCCGTTTTCATACTCATCTGTATCCAGGTTCTGATCCGCATATCATTGCTGTTCTTGGTGGGGGAAAGCCTTCCGCATTTATAGAAGATATTGTTGCTGATGGAAGTTTTCAAGAATGGCTAGGACAAAAAAGTGTGCAGACTCTAATGAATAAGATGGGTGTGAATGTTTTTCTTACAAGGGATCGGGATGAGAAGAATCGCCACACAATTTATTATTATAATTATGATTTAATGCGTGTCATTCTAAAAGAAAATGTTGACTTGATTCCGGGGAACTTTCGTATAGTGCCTGTTTTGAATAGTGGTAAGGAAATTAATAATCATCAGATTGATGAATTCTTTAAAGAATTTTCAGGTAGGTATTTCGTTGGCTGGAATACGTTAAGAGG
>JBAXBM010000274.1:0-2896 GCA_037141995.1 Candidatus Omnitrophota bacterium | reverse complement strand
CTTGGCATAGAGCCGTAAAATAGCACAAGGGGAAGTTGGAAGTGGTGCCCCATTTCCTTCATGGTCAAGGGGTGCATGCTCCGGTAAACAGCTCGGCCGCCCAGCAGGTTTGAACTACCATGCCTTAATTTTCTCGCTGATGATCCGCAGAGGATAAACCGGGTGGAAGGATCTTGTTCGATGCAGGCGTGGATGACATCGAGCAGGCGCGGGACTTTTTGGACTTCATCAATGATGATGGTGCTTGATGGCGCAACCGCCTTGGCTTGTTGCAAGAGAAGATTCGGGTTTTTGTTGTAAGAAAGCTGGAGTTCTGGATTTAACAGATCAATGGTCAGATCAGCGTGAACAGTCTTTAAAAGGGTGCTTTTCCCTACCTGGCGCGGGCCAAATAGAAAGAAGCTCGTTGTGGGAAGGCGACTTTCAAGCAAACGTGTAAACATGTTGTTAATATACCATGCAGATTAACAACAAGCAATACAATTTGCATAAAACAGGATTGTGCATTAGCCGTCATTCTTCGTTATGGGTCCACTCAATATTGTAAGGCATGGTTGACAGTTTAATAAAATTATTGTAAACTCTACTTGCCTATTAAGTGTGGCGCAAGGGGGAGGATCACCATGCTTGAAGAACTCTTTTATATTCATAACAAAATTGTAAGCAACGTGCCGTTGAAATTCCAAAGGTATCTGTATGGTCGTATTGATTGGAATTCACCGGCTATTTGCATAACGGGCGCCAGAGGTGTTGGTAAGACAACGTTGTTGATCCAGCATTATCATGAAAAGTATGGCGATGTTGAGAAGTGTCTTTATATCTCTGCTGATCATATTGACGTGTCGGTAAATGGCCTTTTCAATGCAGCCAAGGAATATTTTAAATATGGTGGATCAGCACTCATCATTGATGAGGCCCATAAATATCCTGAGTGGCAACAAGAGCTCAAGAATATTCTGGATACATTCAAAGATAAAAAGATATTTATATCGGGAAGTTCCTCTTTGGGGTTAAAGAGTACAAAGGCAGATCTTTCAAGGCGGTTGGCCAGTTATGATCTCGGTGGGCTTTCTTTCAGGGAGTATCTGGAGCTTAAAGAGGGGCTTGTGATGGTACCGCTACCATTGGAAAAGCTCTTGAAAGGACATGTGACCCTGGCACAGAAGATCACGCACCAAGGGTCGATACTGCGTTTGTTTAAACAGTATTTGATGGGTGGATATTACCCTTTTTTTATAGAGAGTGAGAGTGCTTATTTAAGCAAAATTCTCAATATTATCGAGAAGGTCCTTTATGAGGATGTTGTGGTCGACGGGAACGTCAAGCCTTCCCATGTTCCGGTCTTGAAAAAGATTCTTTGGTTATTGGCGACGTCGAGCTCGTTCACCGTCAATATCAATAAAATGAGCAGGGACCTGGCGATTTCCAGGGAATATGTTTATGAGTATATTAATTATCTGGAGGCTGCCGGACTGATCCATTGCCTTCATCCGGCGGGTAAGGATTATGCGTTGATCCGCAAACCTCAAAAAATGTTTTTACGCAATCCCAATCTTCTGGTTGCCATTAATAGTCATTTGAGGTCGGAAAATGAACAGGGATCCTTGCGCGAAGCGTTCTTTGTTGATCAGCTCTTGGCGACTACCAGTCTTCGCCCTGATGAGCGGGGGGATTTCCTGGTGGCTGAAAAATATGTTGTTGAGGTGGGCGGCGAGGGAAAGACTTTCCGCCAGGTCCGAGGCCTTCAAGATGCGTACCTGGCCGTTGATGGCATCGAAATCGGCCACGGGAACAGGATTCCGCTTTATATGTTTGGGTTTCTATATTGAGTTTGCTATGGCAGGTGGAAGTCGCGTGTTACAGTTTATCAGATGTCATCGTCGATTATTGGAGAAAATTCCTATGCTTAAAAATGCTGTGATATCTCTGTTGGTTTATGTGTTGCTATCTTTTTCTTTAGTATCTGTTGCTGCGGCTGCGGATGCAAAGGATCAGTCAGATATTTTGTATGATGAGGCGGCGCAATTAATTGATGTTAGAAAGTGTGATGAGGCGATTGTTAAATTGTCTGCGCTGATCAAGCTTGATAATTTGTATGCACCTGCTTTTGTCAGCAGGGGATATTGTTATCAGATTAAAGGAGAGCTTGATAAGGCGATCGAGGATCAGACGCGTGCGATAGATCTTGCACCAAATATTTTTGGAACAGCTTATGGTAATCGTGCGGTAGATTTTCAGTTGAAAGGTGACCTTCAGCTGGCGCTTGCTGATTATACCCGGGAGATTCAGATCAAGCCGGAAAATTCGGTGGCATATTTGAAGCGGGCTATTGTTTATTTCAACCTTAAAGAATACGGTAAGGCGCTGGAAGATACGGATAAGATGGTGTCGCTAGGTGGTAAGCCGCCGGCTGATTTTGTGCGTGTGCTTTTGAAACGGCGCGACAATCCTGTTCCTTTAGGGAAATCATCGTCTGAAGAAACGGGTATTTCTTATTATCAGGCAGTGCTGATGGTGGATAGTTTGTTATTTCAAGGCGATCTGGATGGGGCGATTTCTAAATATACTGAGCTTATTCAGCAGGAGCCTGATTTGTCTTTGGCGTATCTGCAGCGTGGAACCTGTTATGTGATGAAGGAATCGAATGATGCGGCGATAGCTGATCTTACGCGTGCCATTGAATTGGCGCCCGGAGCATATCCAGAGGCTTATGTGAATCGCGGGAGTTCATTCCATTCAAAAGGGGATCTGTCGCGGGCGATGGCTGACTATGATGAGGCTGTGGCGCTGAAGTTTACTTCGCCGCAGTTCATACAGAACCGGGCGGCTCTTTTTTATGATATGAAAGAATATGACAAGGCTTGGGCAGATGTGCATAAAGCAGAGGAATTAGGGT
>JBAXBM010000273.1:0-2904 GCA_037141995.1 Candidatus Omnitrophota bacterium | reverse complement strand
TGTGGCCAAAGGGGATATGGCAGAGGCGCTGCAGCTTCTTTTAAAGACGAATCCATTACCTGAAGTGACCGGCCGTTTATGTCCTGATGTATTCGAGGAAACGTTGTGTCAGAATCGTCGCGGTGAGCGGATCAGCCTGCGCGCGATAGAGAGATTCCTTGCTGATAATATCGTACAAAAAGAAATGCCGTCTTTTTTGTCCCGGAAACAGAAAATTGCGGTGATTGGGTCGGGGCCCGCTGGTCTTTCCGCAGCCTGGGGGTTGGCGTGTGCAGGTTATGCTCCTGTTGTTTTTGAAGCCGCGCCGTTTCCGGGAGGAACCCTGGGTTACCGTTTTGGTCCGTTTCAATTTCCTTCACAGGCATTGCAGGGTTTATTGCGGCGTTGTCAGCTTGCCGGAATCACTTTTATAACGGATTTTCTGTTCGGTCGAACAGATTCTCCCAAGGGTATGCTTGAGCAGGGATTCGGCGCTGTTCTTCTCACGGCAGGCGTTAGTTCAGCCAAACCGCTGGGTATCCCGAAGGAGGGCGCCGGAGGGGTTATCCCGGCAGATGTTGTGTTGAAAGCGGTGAACTGGCGGGGTGAAGATCCCGAGCTTTGGCTTGGAGCCAAGGTTGTTGTGGTGGGAGAGATTGAGCCGGCCTTTGCCGCTGCGCGTACGGCAATTCGTATGGAGCGCAAGGTTACGGTTGTTATCCGCGGCCCTGAAACACATATCCAGGCCAATCCGGCTTTTGTCCGTCATGCGGTTGAAGAGGGTGTTCAGCTCAAGGCATTTTCAAAGCCCCGGCGGATTCTGACCGGACCTAACGGGTGTGTTAATGGTTTGGTATGCTGTTATCTCGATTACCGGATGGATGTGAACGGGCGCATGGTTATGGTTGAAGATGATGCGGGAGAATTTACGCTGGATGCGGACACTTTAATCACTGCCGGGGGATGGGAAGCTGATACTTTTTTCTTGCGTGATGTCCCTGGGCTTGAATTTAATCCTGACGGCAGTCTTCGGACAAAGCCTGAAAGTGCCGGGACATCTCTTCCCGGTGTTTTTGCGGCGGGTGGGGTTGTTGAGCCCGAGATGGCCATGACTGACACGATCCTCTCCGGCATCCGCGCTGCGCAGGAAATCGACAGATATTTGAATGTTTGACATGATTTCATTTATTGCTTCTAGAAAAATACGCGGTCCCAGGATTACCATGCTTACTGCCTACGATTATCCATCGGCGGTACTTGTCGCGCGGGCGGGGGTGGATGTGATCCTTGTGGGTGATTCTTTGGCTAATGTTGTCCTTGGGCTTGACGCGACGACACAGGTTGGCATGCCGGAAATGCTGCATCATGTCAGGGCGGTGTGCCGCGGGGCGGGGAAGGTGCCGGTGGTGGCGGACATTCCGGCGTCGGTGATGCCGACGGATGTTGCACCTTCGTGTGCCAGCTGTGTCGACGGGGCAAAAGAATTTATTACTGCCGGGTGTGTGGCGGTGAAGATCGAATGGTCGATGTATTGCATTGAGGCGATCAAGGCTGTCCGTCAGGCAGGGATCGAGGTCATGGGTCATGTGGGGCTTACGCCGCAGACGGCGGTTGATTTCAAGGTCCAGGGGCGCGATGAGGCATCGGCAGCGATTATTTTAGAACAGTCAAAGGCGATGGAAGCGGCTGGATGTTTTGCGGTAGTCCTGGAATGCGTGCCTGAAGGGCTTGCCCAAGAGATAACGGCGACGTTGAACGTTTCAACCATCGGGATCGGTGCTGGCAAATATTGCGACGGGCAAGTCCTTGTCCTGCACGATATGATCGGCCTCAATGACCGCAAGGTGCCGCGTTTTGTGAAAAAGTACGCCAATGTGTCTGACATGATCGTTAATGCTGTCCGCACGTATAAAGAGGAGGTTGAGCGCGGCGTTTTCCCGGATGATACCCAAACTTTCCGTTGATTTCCTTTTTATACAACCCGCTTGCAATTTAAGACCTCTTTGTTACAATGGTCAGAATTATGAATAATCCAGAATTGATGGACAAAGTCGTTTCCCTTTGCAAACGGCGTGGTTTTATCTTTCCTTCTTCCGAAATTTACGGCGGATTGAACGGCGCTTGGGATTATGGCCCCATGGGGTCGGAGCTTAAGCGCAACGTTAAGAATGCCTGGTGGAAAGCCATGATCCAGGGGCGTGATGATATGGTCGGGCTTGATGCGGCTATTCTCATGCATCCTAAGACATGGGAGGCTTCCGGTCATACGGCAAATTTCGCGGATATGCTGGTTGATTGTAAGAATACTAAATGCAGCAAGCGCCTGCGGGCGGATCATTTGGATCATGGGAAGTGTCCGGATTGCGGCGGCACATCTTTTACTGAGCCGCGCGCGTTCAATCTTATGTTGAAGACAGCCCTTGGCGCCATGGAAGATTCAAGTTCCACGGTTTATATGCGGCCAGAAACAGCCCAGGGTATTTTTGTTAATTTCGCCAATGTCCTTGATGCCACGCACCGGAAGTTGCCTTTTGGTATCGGACAAATCGGCAAATCGTTCCGCAATGAAATCACGCCTGGAAATTTTACGTTCCGCACCCGCGAATTCGAGCAGATGGAGATCGAGTATTTTTGCCGTCCGGCAGAAGCGGAAGAGCGTTACCGTCACTGGATCGATACCCGTCTTCAGTGGTACCTTGACCTTGGCATGACCAAAGAAAATTTGCGTCTGCGTGAACATGATAAAGATGAACTGGCGCATTACGCGGCCGGGTGTACGGATGTTGAGTATTTGTTCCCATTCGGTTGGTCCGAGCTTGAGGGGATTGCCAACCGCACGGATTACGACTTGAAACAACACGCGCAGTTTTCAGGCAAGAACTTGATGTATGATGATCCTGTGACGCATGAAAAGTTTTATCCTTA
>JBAXBM010000272.1:0-2904 GCA_037141995.1 Candidatus Omnitrophota bacterium | reverse complement strand
TGGGCGATGCGGTGGAGGTTTATAAGGTCGGGTTTCAGTTGTTTACGGCGTATGGGCCGTTTATGGTGCGCTATCTCCAGGCACAGGGGAAAAAGGTTTTCCTGGACTTGAAATTCCATGATATTCCCAATACGGTGGCCAGCGGGGTGGCCTCGGCCGTCGGGCTGAGCGTGCCGGTGCATAATCCTTTAGATGCCGCCGGGAAGAAGGACAATCGTTTTGCCCCATTATTCATGCTCACGGTTCACACGCAGGGCGGGGTTGAGATGATGAAGGCGGCGGCGGATGCGGCAAAAAAGCGCAGTCAGGAATTGGGCGTAGCGCGCCCTTTGATCGTCGGTGTAACGGTCTTGACCAGTGACGCGAGTAATGCGGATGTGCCGGCCCTGGTGCTCGCGCGTGCCAGGCAGGCGCAGGAGGCCGGGCTTGACGGGGTTGTGGCATCGGCCCAGGAAGCATCGGCACTGCGCCAGCAGATGGGCAAGGATTTTGTGATCGTAACGCCGGGGATCAGGCCGGCCGAGGCGGACGCGGGCGACCAGAAGCGCGTGGAAACACCCTCAGCGGCGATCAGGAACGGCGCCAGTTACCTTGTGATCGGACGGCCTATTGTCAAAGCCAAAGACCCCAAAGCCGCGGCAAAGTCAATTCTGGACGAGATCGCAAGTGTCTGATACAATGCGCCCGTGTTAATTTTGGTCGGTTAGCTCAGTTGGTTAGAGCAGTTGATTTACATTCAACAGGCCGCAGGTTCGAGCCCTGCACCGACCATTTATAATTCATCACCCATTAAATTTTTCTTTACAAATTAAAGGTGTGTTAGTAAACTAGCGAAGAATTTTTGGGGTCGTGGTGTAGTTGGTTAACATATCAGCTTGTCACGCTGGAGATCGCGGGTTCAAGTCCCGTCGACCCCGCCATTTAGCACCAACAAAAAACCTGCTTCCCGAATGGGAGCAGGTTTTTTGCGTATAGGCCATATTCCCGTCGGGACTTCGTTGCCATCCCATTTGGTGTATTATCGGTAAGCGTCCCGCCAAGGCATCTATTCCTGATGAACACTATCCGATAGAATGGCGCCAGCCTTAAAAGAAGGGGGGCGTCATGACAACACAGAAAAAACGTCGTCGGGTTTACGTGTATCGCGGAGTGTGCGACATGCGGCGCAGCTTTGATCAGCTGGCACGGATGGTCGAAGAGAAGCTGGAGAAGAACCCTTTGAGCGGGGATATTTATGTTTTTCTGAATCGCGGCTCAGACCGGATGAAAGCGTTATCATGGGATCGTAATGGGTATGTAATCTGGTGCAAGCGTTTGGAAGAAGGTCGTTTTGAGATGCCGGGAGGAGGCGCTCTAAAGATCACGGGACAAAAATGGCAGCACATGATGCGTTGAAGGCAAAAAATCTTGACTTTCCGACGAGAAAAGCCTTGACATCGACGGGAAATGTGGTAATATGAAAGCATGCCTGATTTAGAGCAAACCCTCCTTGAAGAGAATGCCCGCCTTAAGAAACAGCTCGTGTTACTACAGCTCGATCGTAGTGATTTTCAAAAACAGATTGCCTTCTCACAGCGGGAGCGGGAGGATCTGCAAAGACAGATCGAGGAGTTCGTGCGTCTGCATGAAGGCCAGCAGCGGACGATCCAGGCCTTGCAGGAACGGATTAAAGGGTACATTCGGCGGATCTATGGAAAGAAGAGTGAGAAGATTGATGTTAATCAAATGGTCTTTGACGACATCATCCTGGCGGCTGAAAAGTGCCTGGATCCGCAATCGCCGGCGCCGCATCCTGAGATCGCGGAAGAGAAGGTTCGTGCGCATATCCAGCGTAAACATCCCGGACGTAAGCCGTTGCCGCCAGAAATCCCTCGGGTAGAGCATTATCTGGATATTCCTGAAAAAGAAAAGTTTACGGCGGATGGTAAAGAACGTCCGATCATTGGCGTGGACATCAGCGAAAAGCTAGATTACCGGCCTGCGGTTTTTGTCGTCAATCGCTACATCCGCCCAAAATACGGGGCTGATGACGATATCATGGTGTAAAATCACACATTGTTCTGACCAGAAATGGGGAGTTTTTTCCAAATTAATTCAGACAGGCGGAGAAATTCCAAAGATTAATTAGAACTGGTCTCTATGTGTGGCGCGCAGGGATTTTAGTTCGAATTAATGTGAGCGTTTACGTTCAAGGGTTCCTTTGGGGGAATTATCGTGGCTTCTGGTGAGTGCCAGGTAGTCACGATAAATTGAATAGACTCTGAAGCGGGGCTTGCGGGAATTTTGTACTAATTAATGTGCGAATGGGTTCCTGAGAAAGGGCAATTGGCTTGTCATGGGTGCCGAATTAGATGTCAAACATGCCGAAAACAGGCTCTGATTCATTGTTAAATTGAGAGTTGTTCGATTTAATCTGAGAAAGAAAGACGGATTAATGTGAGAGTCTACACCCGCCCTGAAAATCACAAAGATAAAACCGAATCCAGGAAGAATCTATTTCCGCAATCAAGTTCCCCGTACGTGTTCTCTTGTTAAACCACTCGACTTGCCCGCGCATACATCTCCCCCTGGCTTGCGGCGCTATAAATAAAAAAACACCACTCCTGATTAACGAACTTCGTTAACCAAAAGTGGTGTTCTGAAAAACTCGTGCTGTAAAACTGAAAACTTCGTGCTGTTTTCAGCCCCTTAAAATCAGGCTGAAAACATCACAATGTCGTAACCCTTAGGCTTTCTTAGCCATAAACTTAACCAGGTCGACAACGCGATTGGAATAGCCCCACTCATTGTCATACCAGGACACGATCTTGAAAAAACGCTTCTCATCCTTCAGGTTGTTCTGAAGTGTCGCCAGCGAATCATAGATCGAAGAACGCGGATCATGGATGAAATCGGTTGAAACAA
>JBAXBM010000271.1:0-2905 GCA_037141995.1 Candidatus Omnitrophota bacterium | reverse complement strand
CCACCACGGATGATTATCGCGCGGCCATGAAGGTGTTTCAGGATAATGGCATTCAAGTGGGTCTGCATACATTTTTAAACTGCATTTCGCCATATTCTTCATTCTTCAATTATTCTGACCCCGGCAATGGATTGATTAAAGCAAGGATCGGTGTGTTAAAACAACCGGTTACCGCCACCCAGCCCAAAATTGAGCTGGCAAGCCTTGAAGATCCGGATCAGTACAAACAATTTTTAGCGATGGATGGAGGGAGCGCCATCGGTCCGGCCTATTTGTTGATTAACAAGGAAATTATTAAACCTGGTGTAACGGATGGCGCGGTGTTTGACCAGTCGCTTAGGGGGCTTTATCGAACGACGGCGCAAAATTATCCTGCCGGCACAGAAGTTTATGTTCTGGCCAGGTGGTCGGCGGGTTTTATCCTGGAGCCTGGGTCGGCCCTGGCAGCGGCATCTGCGCAGTCTTTGGCAGATTTTCTAAATAAAGCCAATATCAACTGGATTTATGATGATGGTTCTCCCATGGTGCGGCCGTTCGGCATGGATGGATCCACGAGTGCGTCGTATGTTCAGAAATACGGCAGGATTCCCTTACTTTCACTATTAAAGTCAGCGGTCGCTCTTCAGTCAGGGGCAACGCCGATCATCAATTACGGGTTGAATCTTTCGCGCAAGTGCGCGTCGGACGACGGGGTTGTTTTTAAGGATAAGGAATTTTCAAAACGTGTTAAATTGTATTTCATACCGACTAAAAATCTCAATCCGTATAGCGATTCCATCTATGAAATGGGCTGGTGGAAGCTGCATGGGGCGCAATTCGGGACCGGAAGGTATGACGCGGACGCGGTGACATTTGATGACCTGCATTATGTCATGGCCAAGGTTTTTGCTTACAGGACTTCCATGGGGCTGGAGATAGGGGATTACTGGGATCAGCATGCGGCGCAAGGGGCTTTGTTTGACACGATAGGCCTGTATCATCAATTATTTGAACAGGAAGTCGCGGGGATGCCGATTCCACCGGAGATATACGAGAAATTAAGACCTGTGGATATGGAAGCAGAGCTCAATCGTGTCAATGGATGGAATTTTGTGCAGAAAAAGGTTTATGTCCAGGAAGGACGCGTAGATCAGGGTGGTTTATCGGCAACAATTAATAATCCCTTTGGTGACCAGAAATTAAAGGTTGAAATTCGACCCCGGATTGATGTGGTTGATTATGCGGATTCCAGGAATCTTTTGATAACGGATTTTGCAAATTCAAGCGCCTTTGCCTGGATGGGCAGCGCCGGTATGACGTGTACCCAAACGGCCGGAGGTGTTTTGAAGATAAATAATTCCGGAACCACTGCCGGGACGTGCACGGCGATTGTCTCTTCGTCGGCAGATCTTACTTTCAAGCGGGCGATGGGGTTGGATATGGCGGGGGATGGACAAAAGGAATTCGTCACGGTGAGTTTGGGGTATGTCGGTATGCTGAGAGTCTTTCGATTCCCCCTGGATTCGGGTGCAAGGAAAACGTATGTGAATACCCAGCCCACTACTGATTCCCTTGATTTGGCCGGGTATGACACGATGGAGCAGCCCTTGTATCTGTCCGCTAATCAAAAGCAACGGAGTTGGGGCATTGATTATGCAAAAGTGAATCCTGTCACATTAACTGTATCCAGCGGACCGGGAGATTATACGGTGCAGTTTTTTTCGCTTAAGGCTTTACAGGAAAAAGGGAGTAATAGTCCCTTGGTAAATCCTTCGATCGAGGTTAATGGGCAGAAAATTGTTTTTCCGGTGTCGTTATATATGGATGATGTCAAGGCACATATTTTGGAATACAACGGTTATGCGAAAGGATATAAGCTTTACACGTCCAATTATAAATTGTTATCTGCCGGCACGGTTGAACAGGATCCCGTTGTTTTAAAATCAGGAGCCAATGCAGCGATCCTGAATGCGGACGTTTCGGTTTCTTCCAATCTCGTTCGTGGCGATTTCAGGCTGACGGTTCAGGATGATGAGGACAATGACGGTATTCCGACTCATGGCAGTTTCTCCGGGCAATATCAGCCGCGAACATCCAGCCGTTTGAATTTTTATGATGATGATCAGCCCACTACCTATGACCCTGATCAAAACGCTGCGGCTGGATTCATGGGTGATGTTTCCGGCGACGGTCGGGTGACGATGTACGATGCCGCGCTGGTGTTGAAATACACGGTGGGTAGTTCATTGACACTGCTTCAGCAGGCACAGGCGGATATCAATGGTGACACTAAGATCGATACGGTGGATGCTGTGGCGATTGCCAGGAAGGCGTTAGGAGTTAATTGATGGGGTTATGCGTCGACCGGTTTGCTAGATATCCAGGCATTCTTCTATTGCTAATAGCGTTCCGGCTAGTTTGAAATGGTATACTTTTATAAGGCTATTTTTGGTCCTGGAAAGTGCTGTGACATATGGGTCAAATATTTGCAGTAGCGAAAGCACTCATTTTATGGACGCTATGTTTTAGCGTGCCTTTGCCATCGGCCAATGCTTATAACGATAATGCCCCGGAACTTTTGACCAACGGTAATGCCGAATCTTCCGACATGAGTAACTTTCCGGGCTGGACCAGAACACAGGCCGACGCGGCCGGCGGGATAGCGAGTCTTGAGAAAATAGGAAGTGCCGTGCTGTACAGCCAGCAGGCTATTGCGGTTGATATGAATAAACGTTATTTTCTGAGCGCCAGGGTTAAATCTGCCGGTTCCGGCGGGTTGAGTAATATTTATGTCGGGCTGGCGCCGCTGGACAAAGACAGAAACTTTATCACTCCCCGCAACTATTATCAACCGGGCCCAACACAGACGATCCTGACTAGAGAACTGAAGAACGGCGATACCAAGGCCTATGTGCAATCCGTGGCC
>JBAXBM010000270.1:0-2923 GCA_037141995.1 Candidatus Omnitrophota bacterium | reverse complement strand
CCCTTAAGCGCGTTGGAAAGGCTTGATCCGGCGCGCACTTTCGCCGATGCTTTGCGCAATTCAGCCTTCAAAACACTATTCTGGACCAGCGGCAGGGCGTATTCCATGGCAATAAATACAGGAACCCCGTTAGCCACAAGGGTCCCTAATCCGCGGGAGAAATGCGCGGCATCCACTTCATAGATAAATGTTTTTATCAAGGGAAGATGTAACAGCTTGGCATCCATAAATACCCGGCCATGCGGAGAAAAATACCAGCGCCGGGCATAATAAACCGCCCCTGCGATGGCCAGCATAATGAGCCACCAGTAATCCGACAACACATGGCTCACCCCCATGACAATCCTTGTCGGTAACGGAAGGGCGGCATTGAAATCATCAAAAATACCCGCCAATTTCGGTAAAACAAACGTCAGGAGAATAAAAATAGTCCCCGCGCCGACAACGAGGATCATGAAAGGGTACATCAGCCCCGCTTTAACCTTCTTTTTCAGTTCCAGATTTGCTTCGATCAAATCTGCCAGATGAGAAAGTGTTTCCGGGAGTTTCCCTGATTCCTCGCCATATTTGATCATATGCACATAAATAGAAGAAAAAACGCCTGAATTCTGGCTCAAGAACACCGAAAGCCTGCCGCCGCCCCGCACATGGATGTACATGGCTTCCAGCAGCCCTTTCAACCGCAGGTGTTTTGTCTGATGCGCAAGCAAATCAATGGCACGCACAATCGTAACGCCGGCATCAACAAGGTATCCCAATTGACGGGTAAACACACTCAACACCGATAAAGGAATACCTGTAATCTTGACGCTGCCCCCCGGCCTTGCATTTTCTTCAAGATCCATTTTCGCGGCAACAGGGGTATAAAACACAACCTCCAGAGGCGTATAGCCCAGGTCCAACAATTGCGCAATGGCCTTATCCCTGGTATCAGCTTCAACAACTCCGCTTACGATCTTTTGCTGTGACGTCTTGGCTTTATATTGATATTGAAGCATAAGTTATGAAATCAATCCTCCCCGGTGACACGGAGAACTTCCCCGATCGTTGTTGAACCCGCAATAATCTTCTCCCAGCCATGGCGCCGGAGCGTCTTCATCCCTTTACTAATCGCTTTATTCTTGATCTCTTCAACAGATGCCTTGCCGGTTATCATCAAGCGGATCTCATCGTCAAGGATCAGGAATTCTCCGATAGCAATACGCCCCAGGTATCCTGTCATGCGGCAGAGTTTACACCCCTTGGCTTCGTATACCGTAAGACTCTTAACCTGCTCAAACGGCACATCAAACCCGTTGACCATAGCCGCTGTCAGCTGAACCGGCACACGGCAATGCGGGCATACCACACGCACCAGGCGCTGGGCAATAAAACACTGCACCGCGCTGGCAATCAAATACGGTTCGATCCCCATGTCCATCAGGCGCGCCACACCGCTGGCCGCGTCATTGGTATGCAACGTCGAAAAAACAAGATGCCCCGTGAGCGCGGCCTGGATTGTGATCCGCGATGTTTCCTGGTCACGCACTTCTCCGACCATCATAATGTCCGGGTCATTGCGCAGCATGGAACGTAATGCGGTGGCAAAGTGCAGGCCTATCTCATTATGAACCTGGACCTGTACCGCCCCTTTGAGCTGATACTCAATAGGATCTTCAATCGTCACGATCTTGGAACTTTCTTTGTTCAGCACGGATAAACAGGAATAAAGCGTGGTTGTTTTTCCGCTACCCGTCGGGCCGGTAATAAAGATAATGCCGTGGCTCTTGGCCAGCAGCCTGTCAAGATGCGCCCGTTCCTGGTCACGGAAACCCAATTCATCAAAACTGTAAAGCTTGGTGGAATTAAGAATACGGATAACGGCGCTCTCGCCAAAAGGCGTCGGCAGAAATGTCACGCGCAAATCCAGGTCCTGGTCCTTGACGCGCACCTTGAAACGCCCATCCTGCGGAAGGCGCTTTTCGGCAATGTTCAGATTCGCCAGGACTTTAATGCGCGAAATGATCTCGTCGCTAAAAAGATGAATGTTCCCGGGCACTGTCACATCATAAAGCACACCGTCAATGCGATACCGGACACACAACTCATTATCAAAAGGTTCGATATGGATATCCGTCGCATGATCTTTATACGCGGCAAAAAGGATCTGATTAAAAAAACGGCTGATGGAAGCTTCCGGGCCTTCTTCATCAATATCTTCAATGACAACCTCATCCGGTTGAGCCATCTCCGTGTTGGTCATCATCTTCTCAATGGTCTCGGCACCCACACCATAATAATCCCTGATAGCTTCCTGGATTTCTTTCTCCCCTGCCAGCATAGGACAAATCTGAGCATGCGCGATCGTGGCCAAATCATCCAGAACCGTAACGTCAGTAGGGTCAGACATCGCGACAAAAAGCTTCCCATCCTGAAACTTGACAGGAAAAACTTTATAATGATGAACAACTTTAGCGGAAATCCGCCCGATCACATCAGGCGGAACAGTGCTAGCTTTAATATGCGCCAGTTGAACGCCAAGTTTTTGCGCCAAAAATGGCATAAGCACTTGCTCGTCGCTGATGTACCCCAGGCGCACCAGCGTCATGCCGAGCCAATGGCCGGATTTCTTTTGTTTCTCCAGCGCATCATTCAACTGATGCTCTGTGATGATGCCGTTCTTTAGAAGGATTTGTCCCAGGATGGGTCGGATTATTTTTACCATGCGTGTATTTTATATCAATTAAATAAATAATTAACGAAATAATCAAAAAAAATCATTTCATCATCACGGTTCACAGACATTATTTTCAATTCAACCCCAACGCTTTCTTGGCTATCACCGCCGCATCAGCCGAATCAACGGCCGTATCCCCGTTGATATCCGCTTGCGCTTGCTGATTAACCGTCAATGATCCCCCCAGCGTGTATTTTAAAACCAATG
>JBAXBM010000269.1:0-2931 GCA_037141995.1 Candidatus Omnitrophota bacterium | reverse complement strand
GTGAAATCATGGCACCCCCCTTCATAAAAAGTGGCCGGTTTAATCCGGTTTGGGTGGCCGATTTATCCGCTTAACTAAGCGCCATTCAGTGTTGGCTCCAATTTGCTTGCCAATAAAATACAGGCCCTCATTTAGGCCTTTCCCAAAACTGTCGGGGAGACAAGATTTCCAAGGTGTCGACCTTCCTGAGGCCCAGAAGCTCCTTATCCCCCGTGATCAAAAGGGCAGCTCCGCCATGAAGGGCAGCCGAAACAATGGCCACATCGCCTTTGTCTTTCAGGGCGAGAGTGTACAGCGGTTCCGATGCGGCAAGCAGCGTGTCTTGGCGCAGGAGCCATAAGATATCTGAAATCAAGTCAGGCGGAGCCTTGAACTTCACCCGGAGCGTCCGTTCGAGTTCGTTCAGCAGGTGTTCGGAGATGACCAGTTCGTGAAACTCCGTTGTGAAACGGAACACATCCGCGCACAACCCGCGCGTCGCCGTGGCGCTGGCAATGACATTGGTGTCAAGAAACACCCTCATGGCGTTTTCGAGAAGACATCCTCGTCGGTGAGGAACCCGCGCGCTTCCGCAAAGGGCATCATGCGATGACGAATGGACTCGAACTGCGTGAGGCGTAATTGACGGCGCAACGCACTACGAGCGACATCGCTACGACTCCTGCCGGTCTGCCGACTGGCCTTACCCAATAGACAGTCCAAGTCCTCATCCAACCGAATGCTGAGTGTTGCGGTATTCATGTCAGACAATGTATGACACAGGGCGGTTCACGTCAACGATTATTTTGGGAGTGAAATCAGGAAATCGAACTCGTTTGATGATCCTTGCGCGCCCTACAGTTCCTTGGAGCAAGTACGGGGTGCATCAGTCACGGATACGTCTAAGATCGCGGCCGTGACGCGGGCGGGTATTGCGTCCGCTACTGGCGCACCTTGAATCGCTCGACGCCCCGGACTGCCGATTTCGATTGTGAAATCATGACAACCCCTCATAAAAAGCGGCAGGTTTGACCGGAATGCGCAACGCATCCCTAATCATGCGACCCCGTGTGTTTCATGACCACACCAACGATACTATTCTAGGAGAACATTCCTGAAATCACGTAATAAAGTCCGAACAGTAGGATTAATAGACCAATAATACCCGCAATACAACCCCAAGTCTTTTTCAAACAGCCAGGATTAAGATCTGTCTGGCAGTGGGGGCAATTCTTAATGTTTGAAGGAACCACCATGCCGCATTTCGGGCACTTCTGGCTTGCAGTTGTGTTGTCTTGTAATTGAGATTGATGTGCTATTGGTTGAGATACTACCGGAGCGGCGACTGGAGTACAGGGGGCTATGCTAGCCTTGCAGTGTTTACATACGACTGCAACACTCATAACCTCTTCTGCACAAAACGGGCAAAACCTCTTTTGCTGTTCCATCTTCGTACCCTCTCGCAAGAATATTTCAACGCGAAAAAAGATTCGCCGTCAGCAGTTTGAACAATTCTGTTGTGAATTCAAGCACTTCGTCATCCTCACACGTATCAATTCCCATGCGTAATATTCCAAATTTCTGGCCGTTGAGGAACAATTCGTGCCCATTGTATGCGCCACCGTATCCATTATTGCTGTCACCTACAACGATGCTTTTAACATTGTTAATGTCAACACGTTGCCCGCCTTTAGGTAAGGCAATCAACCCTCCACCAGACAATTTGAAATAGAAAGCTCTTGTGGTTAGAACCATTCCGCCGACCATTCCCGCTAGTCCCTTAGGTCTATTTATAACAACTAGAACTTTTTCCGAGTTAGGGTCGAAACCCGTCAGGCTTTTGCTGTGCGCACCCAAAACTTCCGGCGTGATTTCAGCACCACAAAAAACTTGTGATGGCGACGTTCCAATTCCGAATGAGCCTCTCTTGGATGCCGGATGGGTCTGACGATGATTGCTATGAAAAGCCGCAACCATATCCTCAAGCGTTCTGGTTTTATCCACCGCTCCCTGCACGGTGATTGCTGCTTGTGGCGTGTTACTGTTAATAATACTCGATTGACAATGTTTGCATTTTATCGCTTTCGCGTTGATTGTCTCCCCACAATAGGGACACGCCACTGTTTCCGTTGTTGCTGATTGCATCATCATGGGTTGCGCCGCCAACGGCTGAGTAAAAGTCGTCATAGATTGCAAAGCCGTAGGTTGTGTAAACGTTGTTGGGGCTTGCTGGGGAATAGATTGTGCAGCCAGGGGTTGATTAAAGGTTGCTGGAGCTTGCTGCATAGCCTGAACGCTATCAAACGGCACACCCATAGCATCCTTTGCAATTTTTCCAGTCAAGATGAGAATGAACTCAATAAGTGCCCATATACCCGAAACCCACGCAAGAGTGCCCAAAGAAAGAATGGTTATCAGCAACTGACCGATCGCCTTACCCTTGTATCCCAGATAAAAATTGTGGATTCCTAACCAGCCCAAAAAGAACGCTAACACGGCCGCTGTTGTTTTAGATTTTCCGTTCATCCTTATTACTCCTATTATTGCGTATGTTTGACACGTACCTGTCTAGCCGAACTCACTACAATCACACAATCCAGTCACACGCCTCGGGAGACATCCTTAAGCCACAAGCATTGATCGACAATGTTTACATTTTATGGCTCTAGCGTTTATTATCTCTCCACAAAGTGGACACACCTTCGCCTGCTGCTGCCCATCTGCGCCTGTTTGCGGGGGAATTGTGATCGGTTGATTGACTGGAATCAATACCACAATATTTTAAAAAAGTAGCCGACTTTGTCGAGCAAGAAAAAATCCACGCATCCTTAGGCATCATCTGCACTGGGTTTGAAAGTGGTAAAAGTGGATTCGATGAATGGGTGAAACAGCACGCCATTGAAAATGGTGGCCGCTTTGCCCGGCGTTACAAGTTTTCTGGAAAAGCCTTTC
>JBAXBM010000268.1:0-2949 GCA_037141995.1 Candidatus Omnitrophota bacterium | reverse complement strand
GTTGTTGAGATCACAGGTAAGCTTCTGGGTGAGAAGTTTGACGTGTTGATTCAATATTTTGATCGCATGCGGCGCAATCGCAACGTGTTTTTCTATGATTCAATTGATGCCAACAACGAGGCACAAGCCAAGAAGTCGTTTGAGACGGCGGGATCGTTGCTCAAAGTGGTTAAGGATACGATTCGGAAGAATAATCCGCAGGCTGATTTTAAGTTTTAAAGAGGAAAAACAATCGTGCCAGTGCAGTATCAATCGGAATCAGATTTTTGGGTGAGGAATACGTTGAACCTGTGCGTTTTGCCGACAGGGAGCAAGCCGTTTGTTCCAAAAAGGTTGCTGACCCAATGGCATGTTACTGAAAAATGCAATCTTTCCTGCCAGCATTGCTATCAATCCAGTCAGCCTTTTACTCAAGAGATGTCATTTGATGATGATTTACAGGTGCTTTCAGGGATAGTGTCATTATTAAAAGAATGGGGTGTTCGGGGGCATATTAATTTTACCGGCGGCGAGCCTTTTCTCAAGAGCAGTTTTATGGCACTCTTAAGGAAGGTTTATGAACATCGAAATATTTGCGGGTTTGCTGTTCTTACGAATGGTTCATTGATTGATGTTGGTATGGCCAAGGAACTTAAGCGTTTGGGATGTCGTTTTGTTCAGGTGTCTTTGGACGGGAATTCTGGATGTCATGACCAGATTCGAGGTGGCGGGAATTTTCAGAAGACAGTTGATGCTATAAAGATTTTACGGCGTCAGCGGTTGCGTGTTCTTGTTTCGTTCACTGCCCATCGGAAAAATATTGACGGATTCTCCGAGTTGGCGGATGTGTGTCAGAAGTTGGGGGTTGATATGCTTTGGTCTGACAGGCTTCTTCCCCATGGTCGGGGAGAGGCAATGCGGGATGAATTGTTGACGCCATGCGAGTTAGAGGCATTCTTTGAAACCATGTATCAGGCAAACGTGTCGCTTGATAAACGCTGGTTTAATAAGACGACGGTGGGAATGCATCGTGCGTTACAGTTTCTGGTTTTAAAGAAGCATGGGCATAAGGATGCTGTTCCTTATACGTGTCATGCGGGAAGGTCCTTGCTTACGATCTTACCGTCAGGGCAGGTTTTGCCTTGTCGCCGGATGCCAATTGTCGTCGGAGATTTGAAACAGGAATCTTTAGGGCAAATCTATTATAAATCTGTTTTGTTAAGGCAGCTGCGGAACAGGCAGCGCATCACAGAGGGATGTGAGCCGTGTGAGCATGCGACGTTGTGTAATGGCGGATTGCGGTGTATGGCATACGCGTATCACGGCACTCCGTTTAAGGCAGACCCTCAATGTTTCAAAATTTACAATGAATTACCCGTTCAAACAAAGGAGAAAAGTTATGACGAAGGAAAGTATTGCCGTATCCCTTGATCAGGTCTCTTTGCCCGATAAGGTTCGGGTTGATTTAAATGATTTTGTTGCGCAGTTGTTGGATTTTTATAAAGGAGACCTGCTCTCGGTTATCTTGTTTGGAAGTGCGGTGACGGGAGACTTTGTCGAGAAATCCTCGGACATTAACATGCTCGTGATTTATTCGGATTTGAATATCGCCAATCTTAACACTGTAGCCGGTTTTGCCAAGAAGTGGTTTTCCAAAAGGAGTTTTGCTCCCCGATTTATTTCGAAAAGAAATTTGACCAGCTCGGCACCTTATTTTCCCATCGACATGCTTGAAATGAAGGACGCTTATGTTGTTCTTTACGGTGAAGATCTGCTCAAAGATATTGTTGTTGATCCGAAGAAGTTGCATGGGCAGCTGGCTTATGAAATCAAGGCGATGCGGATGCGGATTAAACAGCAGTTCTGGTCGTCCACAGGGGATGTCGTTCGTATTAAAAGAATCCTTTTGGAAAGATTTACGTCGATCATCCATCTTTCACGGTCGCTGTTATTCCTGAAGAAGAAAGCCACGCCTGTTGCTCACAGGAAGGTCATGGAAACAGCCTGTGCGGAGTTCGGGATTAGTAAGGAGTTTGTTGAAATGATGTTTAATCTTAAGAATGACAAGGTTCGCCTTGATGGGCAAAAGGCTGTTCAGGCGTTCACGGACATGATGGATGTTATCCGTATTATCGACAAGAACGTTGATGAGGTTGTTTTATAGGAGACAAGATGATGCGAATTTTATTTTTTGGTTTCATGGCATTGATGGCACTATCTCAGACCGGCTGTTCTCAAAATCAGGGTAATTATAAGTATGCCGTATCTGATTACAAAGCCATGTTTTCTCTGCCAAGTACGGGGGCAGATGTAAAGGTTGATCTTGTCATTAATTACCAGATTGGTGATGAAAATAAATCTGAGGGATTTAAGTTTGTGGGAGAGAATCAAGTTGCCGATGCTTCCTGCATTTCAGAGAGCGGAGATAAATGCACTGTTGAAATACAGCATTTGAAAGAGACCAAGATTATTTGGCATTTTGCACCAGCAAGGAACACGACAAAGGCAGTTACAGTTTCGTTTGTCATCAAGGATCAGTTGCGAAGAGAGCGGGTGGCAAATATTTTTGTTGCTCCCTGGGCAGGTGTTTTTCGTGTTCCGGTTGAGAAAGCAACATACGAAATCATATTCCCGCAGGGCATGAATCCCAAGATCATTCAGGCAAGTCCGGGAGTGTATGAGAAGAATTGTTCTTTGGGGGTGTGCCGCCTCGCCGTGACCCAGGCGCCGTTAGTCAATCGTGAATTGGTAGTTAAATATCAGGAGTAAGCTGATGGAGATTATTACTGACATCTTTTTTAAATCAACACCGGAACAATTTCTGATATTTATTGGCGTGCTGTTGTTTATAGGGCTTGTACTGATTGTAATGTATGCTCGTGCTACTGGCTTTCGAATATATGGACGTATGGCCGGAAGGCGTGGCGGCAACTACGGTGGGGGTGGTGGCTGTGGAGGGTGTGGAGAAGG
>JBAXBM010000267.1:0-2955 GCA_037141995.1 Candidatus Omnitrophota bacterium | reverse complement strand
TCAACAAGAATGAAACTTGCTGGCGCAGGATTTGGACATATATCCTGGCATCCCCTTATGATGTGACGCGGTTTGTTTATATGTTATTGCTTAATCCTTATATGCGGCGGGAGATATAATGCCCAGGATTCTTATCACAGGTGGTTGCGGTTTTATTGGTTCATCGCTGGCATTTGATTTTGTCCGGCGCGGATATGACGTGACGGTGTTGGATAATTTACGTCGCCGCGGATCTGAATTGATTTTGCCGCGGTTATTGGCGCAGGGAATTGTTTTTCATCATGGCGATATCCGTCATCCTGAGGATTTCAAGATGTTAAAAGACGGGGTTGTTTGCCTGATCGTGTGCGCGGGGGAGCCGTCGGTGTTATCCGGTGTTTCGGGTGATGAGGCGCAGTATTCGCTGGGTGTGAATTTGAACGGGACATTGAATTCTTTCGAATGGGCCAGGCAGCAGCGTGTGCCGGTTATATTTTTATCAAGTTCACGTATTTATCCGTATGATCGGCTTAATGCCTGCCGTTACCGTGAGACAGAAACAAGGTTTGAATTTATTGACGGCTGCGAAGGCGTTAGTCCGGGAGGCGTTAGGAAGGAGATGCCGCTGGACGGGGTCCGTTCACTTTATGGGGCCGGGAAACTTTCAGCCGAATTGATTTTACGGGAATATGCCGCGCAGTATAACCTTCCGGCGATTATTAATCGTTGCGGGGTTGTGGCAGGACCCTGGCAGATGGCGCGGCCGGATCAGGGCATTTTTACTTTCTGGATGGCCCGGCATTATTTTAAAATGCCTTTGCAGTACATTGGTTTCGGGGGCAATGGCTTTCAGGTTCGAGATCTTTTGCATATTCAGGATTTGGTGGATCTTGTATTTAAACAGATTGTATTTTTAACGGAAAGGCCTGCTGATTTCCGCGGATCTGTTTTTAATGTTGGTGGTTCTGTTTTTTCCAGTTTATCGCTTAGAGAAACAACAGAAATTTGTCATCGGATAACCGGCAATCGTGTGGCGGTTACAGCTAATTTTGATAATCGTCCTTCAGATTTAATTTGGTATGTGACAGACAATGGCGATACCGAAAGTGTTTTTGGATGGAAACCACAGCGATTACCCGCTGATATCTTGCACGATATTTTTTTATGGATCAGGGATAATGAAACAGCGCTTAAGGGAATATTCACATGATGTTCTCACGGCGTATGGTTGAGAGGTTCAGATGAGTGTTGTCGTGGTCACGGGATCTGCAGGGCTTATTGGTGCTGAAGCCGTGCGTTTTTTTTCTCATCGCGGGTTCAAGGTGGTTGGGATTGATAATGACATGCGGCGTTATTTTTTTGGTGATGAAGGAAGTTCTAAGGTCAATCTTGAAAGGATTGAGGAGCGTTGCCCGGGTTTTGTGAATTATGACATTGATATCAGGGACATCCACGCGATTGAAAAAATATTTCAGGAATATAGCAATGATATCGTTCTGGTGATTCACTGCGCGGCACAGCCGAGCCATGACTGGGCGGTGCGCGAGCCTTTGACTGATTTTACTGTTAACGCTGTTGCCACGATGAATCTTCTGGAAGCTGTGCGTCATCATTGCCCCGGGGCTGTTTTTATTTTGACTTCCACAAATAAGGTGTACGGGGATAATGTGAATCGGTTGTCATTCATTGAGAGAGAGACGCGTTGGGAATTGGCGGAAGGGCATCCTTATTTTGCCAAAGGCATTAATGAAGGCATGTCCCTGGACCAGTGCATGCATTCTTTGTTCGGGGTTTCCAAGCTGGCGGGGGATATCCTGGCCCAGGAATATGGGCGCTATTTTGGCATCAAGACAGGCGTGTTCAGAGCGGGATGTTTGACAGGCTACGGGCATGCCGGGGTTGAAGGCCATGGTTTTCTGGCATATTTGATGAAATGCACGGTGCAGGGGCGTCAGTACCGGATATTCGGATATAAGGGTAAACAGGTCAGGGATAATATCCACAGCCATGATCTTGTGACCGCATTTGATTATTTCTTTCGTGCCCCGCGTCCCGGTGAAGTTTATAATATAGGCGGCAGCCGGTTCAGCCATTGTTCTTTATTGGAAGCGGTTGCCATGGCTGAAAAGATTGCCGGCAAGCGTTTGGATACGGTTTTGCTGGATACGCCGCGCAGGGGTGATCATATCTGGTGGGTCAGTGATGTGTCGAAATTCGCTTCTCATTATCCGTCATGGCAATTGACATACGGGGTCGATGATATTTTGATTGAAATGCATGAGAAGAATGCGGCGCGATGGGGAATGATGGCTGCATAGGGAACTTTTTACCTGCCAGTGGTGTCTAATCTAACAGAAGCGTCCACAGTAAACCAGGAGGGTTCCATGTTGGTCAGGAATACAGTTAAGTTAGTATCGGTTTCGGTTGCTCTTGTGCTGAGTGCGGTAAGTTTTTCTGATCAGGCTAATGCGCGCGGCAGGGATAGGGAACGTCATGATTACCCGCGGCATCATTCTTATCCGTATGGTTCATTCTCTGTCAATATTCCCCTGGGGGCGGTCAGTGTTGCTTTCGGCAGCAGGAATTTCTTTTATCATTCCGGCCTTTTTTATGAGCACCGTGACCGTGAGTATATTGTTGTCCAGCCGCCTTCCGGCGCTGTTGTTTATGCTATTCCTCAAGGTTATCATAAAGTTGTGATTGATGGTGTTCTATATTATACCTATAACGGCGTGTACTATGTGCGTGCACTGCGGGGGTATCAGGTGGTTCAGCCCCCGGCGCCGGTGATTGTTGAGCCGATGACAGTTGAAGTGCCGGCGGTAGTATCTATGGCAGAGGCATCTGATCAACCATTTATAATTAATATTCCTGATGCCAAAGGTTCGGGGTATACGTCGGTGGTGATCAAGCGTTCAGGTAACGGATTTACCGGACCGCAGGGAGAAATTTATACGGAATTCCCGAAGTTTGAAC
>JBAXBM010000266.1:0-2980 GCA_037141995.1 Candidatus Omnitrophota bacterium | reverse complement strand
CCACTGGTGGCGTGAACGGTTTCCCCAAAGGCCCGAGAACATCCAGCGTGTCGCCCTTTTTCTTTAACGTCAAAAGGCGAGAGCCTTTGCCCACCGGCTCAAAGAAGATCTCAACAACCCCGCCCTGCGCCCGATACACACTAAACGGCCGACGGAAAAACGGCTCAAAACCCTCCGACACCTTGATGTGAATGAACTGCCCCGGCTTGACAACCTTGGCCAACCCCGGCGCCTCAAATGCCAGACGGAAATAAACCGGACTAACCTGCTTGAGCGCGACGACTGGATAAGATTTTAATATGTCAGACATACAAGCTCCTCTGCCCCCACAAAATTTCTGCCACAAGCCGTGGCAGTTTCATTATTATTCTAAACTACACGTCATTGAACATCCTGATAAACCACTTTCCCGCCGCAGATGGTTGTGTCGACACAGCCTGTGAGCGACCAGCCGATGAAGGGGGAGTTTTTGGATTTTGATGCGAAATCATCGCGGCGCACCAGCCATTCTTTTTCAAGGTCCATAATGACAATATCCGCATCCCGGCCTTCGGCAATAACACCTTTGCCGGTCAAACCGATAATGCGCGCGGGGGCTGCAGATAATTTATCGACAGCCTGCGGTAAGGTAAGGACTCCGGGGATCACGAGTTCTTTCATGACAAGACCAAAGGCCGTCTCAAGGCCGATCAGGCCCGGCGGAGCGGCGTCAAAATCAAGCTCCTTGTCTTCCTGGGTGTGCGGCGCGTGGTCGGTGGCGATGCAGTCGATCGTCCCGTCTTTAAGGCCTTCCTTGATAGCGGCCACGTCCAGGTCACTGCGCAGGGGCGGTGCCACCTTGGTGGCGGTATCAAAACCTTTTACAGCCTCATCCGTCAAACTGAAATGATGTGGGGCGGCCTCAGCGGTCACCTTGAGGCCTTCTTTCTTCGCCCGGCGGATAAGTTCCACGGAACGTGCGGCGCTGATATGCATGAAATGCACGGCGGCGCCCAAATAGTGCGCCAGCTCAATGTCGCGCGCCACAATGACCGTTTCCGCGGCCGTCGGATCACCCTTTAATCCCAATTTCGTACAGACCAGGCTTTCATTCATCACGCCGGCTCCGGTCAGCGTCGGATCCTGGCAATGCTGCATCACGATCAACCCCGCCATGCGGGCATATTCGAGCGCCCGGCGCATCAGACCCGCATTCATCACCGCACTGCCGTCATCCGTCACGGCCAGGCATCCGGCGCGCTTTAAATCCATCATTTCCGTCAGCTGTTCACCGCCGCGATTCTTGGTAATAGCACCAACAGGATAAACATTCACAAGCCCGACCTTCTTCGCCTGATCAAACACAAACTGTACCACCTGCGCTGTATCCATGGCGGGCTTGGTGTTGGGCATGGCAAAGATCGACGTGAACCCGCCCTTGACCGCCGCACGGCTTCCTGACGCAATGGTTTCCTTGTCTTCACGCCCCGGCTCGCGCAAATGCACATGCAGATCAATAAACCCTGGCAGTACAGCTTTCCCCGCCGCATCAATCACAACCGCCCCCCCGGCCACAAGCCCCTGGCCGATCTTGACGATCTTGCCATCCTCAATGAGAATATCCTTAAGCCCCGGCATTTCTCCGGTAGCATTGATGATCCTGGCATTTCTGATAAGCAACATAAGCACTCCTATTTCTATATGTTAATTCTTCGTGCTAAAGCTGGAGGTATGCTGCAAGCTTCACTCGGCTTTCCGTCCCAGCAATAAATACAATACCGCCATCCGCACCGCGATCCCGTTGGTGACCTGCTCGAGAATAACCGACTGCGCCCCGTCAGCCACATCCGCCGCGATTTCCACCCCGCGGTTAGTGGGGCCGGGATGCATGACCAGCGCATTAGGCCGCGCCTTCTTTAACCTCGAGGAGGTGATACAGAACTCCTTCACATATTCCGTCATCGACGGCAGATAAAGTTCATCCTGCCGCTCCTTCTGCATGCGCAGGGCCATCACCACATCCGCCCCGTCAAGGGCCCGATCAATATCCGTCGTCACCTCAACACCAAGTCCTTCGACCCCGCATGGCAGCAGCGTACTCGGGCCGCACACCGTCACATGCGCCCCCATGGTCAACAGGGCCCCGATATTCGACCGCGCCACACGCGAATGAAGGATATCCCCGACAATCACGACCTTCTTGCCATCCAGGGGCCCCAACTTATCGACCATGGTAAACACATCAAGCAACGCCTGAGTCGGATGCGCGCGGCAACCGTCGCCGGCGTTAATGATCACCGTTTTTGTCCCCTGCGCCAGTAACTGCGGCACACCCGAAGCCTGATGCCGCACGACCATGGCATCAACGTTCATGGCTTCAATATTCAAGGCCGTATCAAGGACCGACTCCCCTTTTGTCACCGAGCTGGCGCTCGCCGCGATGCTCAGGGTATCCGCCGAAAGCCTCTTGGCCGCCAGCTCAAACGACACCCGCGTGCGCGTCGACGGTTCAAAAAATAACAGCGCCACGGTCTTGCCGCGCAGGGCCGGGACTTTCTTCACCTCACGCGACGACACTTCTTTAAATGAACGCGCCGTTTCTATCATCAGCTCTATTTCTTCACGCGTTACCCCGTCTAGATCCAATAAATGTTTTTGTGTCCACTCCGTCATAATCCGCGCCTTTCCTCAACGACAACCTCGTCGCCAACCCCATCGCTTTCCAGGAGCCGGACCCGCACTTCCTGGGTCCTTGCTGTCGGAATATTCTTGCCCGCGAAATCCGCCCGGATCGGCAGTTCACGATGGCCGCGGTCAACCAATACCGCCAGCTGGATGCAGGAAGGCCGCCCCAGATCCACCAGCGCATCCAGCGCCGCCCGGATCGTACGCCCGGTGAACAGCACATCATCCACCAGGACAACCGCCTTACCCGTGATATCAAAATCAATGAGCGTTTCACGGATTGCCGGCTGATGAGAAATAAGTGTCAAATCATCAC
>JBAXBM010000265.1:0-3041 GCA_037141995.1 Candidatus Omnitrophota bacterium | reverse complement strand
GCCTGGTGGCGGCCTGGAATTTTGATGAAGGCAGCGGCCTGACGGCGCAAGACAGCTCCGGGCATGGCTACGTCGGTCAGTTGATCGATGGCGCTGGCTGGACCAGTGGGCAAAAGGGCTCTGCGGTCAGCTTGGACGGTCTTAACGACCGTGTTCAAGGCATGGGTGCAGCGCCGTTCGAATATACTGGCGGGGAGATGACGCTTTCGCTTTGGTATTATCCGGATAGCTCTGATACGGATCGGGGCGATATTATCAGCAAGCCGTGGAACGGGAGCGGCCAGTACAATTACAGATTGATTCGCGAAGCAACGAACCAGGTTACTTTCAAAATCGCGGGGGCTACGGGAAACACATTCACGACATCTGGAACTATGACACCGGATGCCTGGAATCACATCGTTGTTACGCTGTCGGCAGATAAATCCGTCAAGATTTATTTGAATGGCCTTCTGGATGTTAATGCGTCCCATACGATCAGCAACTGGACGCCTTCTTCGGGTAACAAGAGCCTTTCATTACTCTTGGGTTGTATCTACCCATATAGCTTCGGGTGGGCGGCAGGAAACACGACATACTGCGTCAAGGGTAAGATCGATAGCGTGAAGGTTTATAGCCGTGCGCTTAGTGGTGATGATGTTTTCGGTCTTTACAGTGGCCTGCCTTTTTACATCAAGGGCGATCTCGCTAATGCAGTGGAGGGGGTCGAGGTTAAATATACTCTTCAAGTGGAATCCAATGGCGTTAGCGGATTAACGGTCACGACGGATCTGTTGCCGGAGGGGGCCACGTTTGATCCAACGACTAGGGGCTTAACCTGGACTCCCTTACTCAAAGGCGAGGCAAGGACCGTTAATTTTAGGTTTACGGTCAGTGACGGGGTTGTGCAGGCAACTCGTGATCTACCGGTTATTGTCAGTCCGCAGAATATCGCGCTGAACAAAACCTATGTGCTTAATACGGCGCCTGATTACGCGCTTTGTACTGATGCAGGCGACGCCACGCAATTGACCGATGGCCAGTATGTGCAGGGGTATTTCTGGACACAGCCGGGGACTGTGGGGTGGCAATATAAGAACATGGTATCGGTGACCATAGACCTGGGGAAAAGCGAATCGATTGCCGGGTTTAGTTACAATACGGCGGCGGGATTTGCCGGAGTTCAATTGCCTAAAGGTATTTATTTGCTGGTGAGCGAGGATAACAAGAACTGGCATTATGCCGGAGACCTGGTAGCTATGAATATGGTTAATAATGCGGCGCCGTTTCTGTCTCAGTATTCGCTATATCGCTATAAAGCCCATGACATGCAAACGCATGGCCGGTATGTGAAATTCATGATGCTTCCGGTAGGGTCGTATACATTTATCGATGAGATTGAAATTTATCGGGGGAATGAATCGCTTTTAACTTTAGAGTATCCAGATGCCGCTATTGCGTCACCGGACGACTATTCTAAGTCTTTAGTGTCGCTAACAAAATTGCGGATAAGGCTTTGGAATGATCTTATAATGATAAGGGAACAGGTCAATGTCAGTACACTTTCTGAATCGTCAAAGACAATGCTGAGGAATGAATTGATGGCTGTATCCGCGTCGATTCCATCCGTTGAGATTGCCGCGCTAGATGCCTTCTCGACTATTTTCCCGATTAATGATCTACATCGTCGGATCTTTGCAGTCCAGGCCGCGCTGTGGCAGGCACAGGGACTAAGCCCTGTTACCGTGTGGCCATTCTTCCGCTGGGACAATCTTACCCCCTTCCTGACGCCGCAGCCCGCAGCGGTTAATTTGTCCATGTCGATGATGTCCAATGAATTCAGAGCGCAGGCGTTTAATTTGAGTAACACGGGCGCGGCAGACACACAGGTGCGCTTTTCCATAAAGGGACTGCCAGGCGGCATTAATCCGTCGTACATCACTGTCCACGAAGTGCTGTTTACCGATACGGCCGACAATACGCCAATTGCCGCTGCGCTGCCGGTCTTGAGTGCGAACAGTGGGCAGTTTGCAGTCACGATTCCTCCGGGACTGACGCGCCAGATCTGGTTGACCTTTCATCCGGTGGATGTTTCTGCTGGCGACTATCTGGGAGAGATTGGTCTTGAAGGGGATACGATGAACCTTTCGTCGATTCCGCTGCGGCTGAAGGTTTATCCATTTCGTTTTCCGGATCATCCGACGCTTCATTTAGGCGGCTGGGATTATACCAATCAAGATGTTGGATATGCGGGCACGGCAGAAAATCATATCGCGCTGATTCAGCATTTGCGCGATCATTTTGTGGATTCCCCGTGGGCGACGAATGCTACGATGCCTACGGGAAAGTATGACGCGAATGGGCACATGACCCAGGCACCGAACGTGACAGCGTTTAGGGCCTGGATAGCCCGCTGGCCTGACGCCACAAATTATTTTGTTTTTTCAAATGTGCCGGTGAAGTTCTACGGGTTTGATATCGGAACGCCCGCCTTTACTCAGGCCGTTACGGAATGGATCAATTGGTGGGCGGCGCAGGTCAAGGCCCTGAACATTAATCTTTCGCAGTTACGGTTATTATTAGTTGATGAACCAGGGAACAGTACTAAAGATAATATTATCATTCCGTACGCCAGGATTATTCGTGCGGCACAACCAGAAATCAGAATATTTGAAGATGTGGCCTGGAGTGATCCGTCGCAGGCCAATCCTGAGCTTTTTGAGGTCAGTCATTTGCTTAGCCCGAATTTGCCAACGTGGATCCGGTCGCCCCAGAGTTTTCGTGATTTTTATTTGCAGCAGGGGGATAGTGGCCATGAATTGTGGTTTTATTCCTGCAGCGGTTCCACGCGTCTGCTCGATCCGTACACGTATGATCTCACTTCAGCCTGGTTCTCCTGGAAGAACGGGGTGAAAGGTGAGGAGTTTTGGTCATTTACCGATCAGGCGGGAACCTGGGGTTGGAATGAATATCTAGCGAGTACGAACTATGCATTTTCCTTTATCTCAAAAACAGGCGTAACTGCCGGCAAGCATATGGAAGCCATCCGTGAGGGTGTTGAG
>JBAXBM010000264.1:0-3066 GCA_037141995.1 Candidatus Omnitrophota bacterium | reverse complement strand
AGTATTTGCGCGAAGATGGTACATTTGTCATTGAGGATTTTAACCGCAAGAAACCCTTTTCTAATTTCTTCCCCGGGATTGCCGGCGAATGGGGGATTCCCATGTGGGTATTCACCACCAATCGCGGCCAGGGCATTGCGTCATTTGGCATTGAATCCAAGGATAAGGCGATCCTTGAATTTCAGCCGGCCAATAAGGCGTATCGTTTGACCGGGACCCATGGATTCAGGACATTCCTTAAAGTCGGAAAAGGTAAAACCGTAAGATTCTATGAACCTTTCCGTGCCGGTGCCGGTGAAGGGTATAATATCCGCCGTTCCATGATGATCACGTCACATGACCTGACGATTGAAGAGGTTAATACAACGTTGGGCCTTTCGGTTACGGTGAATTATTTTACAATGCCGGATGAATCTTTTGCCGCCCTGGTGCGTAAAGTGACGCTCAGGAATATTTCAAAAAGCTCTCTGACCGTGGATATGATTGATGGGTTGCCGGTTATTATTCCTTTTGGGCAGAATGATTGGGTCATGAAAAATATGTGCCGGACCATTGAAGCGTGGTATAAGGTGCGCAATTTGGATAAAAATGCGCCTTATTTCCAGCTTAATGTTGAGGCGGCTGATGTGCCCCAGGTCCAGCATATCAAGGAAGGTAATTTTTATTTTGCGTTTGACCTTCAATCCAAGCCCGGCACGCTCCTTGAGGCTGTTATTGAAGCGGCGGCTGTTTTTGGGCAGGCGACGGATTTTGATGTGCCGGAGTCTTTTTTAGCCGTTAAGGATTTCAGCGTGCCCGCGCTTCAGCAGGCAGATAACCGGACGCCGTCAGCGATGTCGCATGCCAGATTTTCTCTCCGGACGAAAGCCGTCAGGGAAATTGTCAGTCTTACCGGTTTTGCACGCAGTGTCAGTGAGCTGAATGCCAATGTTAAGAAAGCGACGGCGGCGGGTTTTATTGCGCGCAAGTGTGAACGGAACCGGCAGATTGTTGAAGGGATTAAATCTTTGGTATTTACGCACAGTGCACGGACGGCTTTCAATGCTTATGCCGGGCAAACCTTTTTGGATAATGTCATGCGCGGCGGGCTTCCGGTAAGCCTTAAGACAAGTTCCGGCCCGGCGGTGTTTAATGTTTACAGCCGTAAGCACGGGGATATGGAGCGTGATTATAATTTCTTTAAACTTTCACCGACATTCCTTTCTCAAGGTAATGGCAATTACCGTGATGTGAACCAGAACCGGCGCAATGATGTATGGTTTAACACGGATCTTCAGGAAAGCGCGGTTGTTAATTTTTTCTCATTGACGCGTGCTGATGGTTATAATCCCCTGGTTGTTTGCGGGATGGCGTTTACGCCCGAAGATGAGGTCCGGATCAATGACCTTCTGGAGTCGTGTGTGAAGTCCGGGGATACGGCGGCTTTTTCGGTTTTTTTGAAAAAAGGATTCATGCCGGGAGATGTGTTTAATTTTATGGCAGATCATGATATCCGTCTTAAGGTGGCGCCGCGTGATTTCCTGGTGCGCGTGCTCAGTGTTTGCCGAAAATCGGAAACAGCCCAGCATGGTGAGGGGTTCTGGACTGACCACTGGACATATAATCTTGATCTTGTTGAAAGTTATTTGGCGCTTTATCCTGAGAAATTACGGGATCTTTTGCTCAACAACAGGAGTTTTGGTTTTTATCATAATGCGATTTGTGTTCAGCCGCGTGACAAGCGTTATGTGTTGACGTCCCGCGGTGTGCGCCAGTATCATTCGCTGCACGAACCGGGGGCGGTGAAAGATGATGTCCTGCGGGTCCGTCATGGCCAGGGCGAGGCATACCGGACGAATCTTCTGGTAAAAATCCTTTGTTTGATTGCCAACAAGGCCGCCACGCTTGATCCCAGCGGGATTGGCATTGAAATGGAAGCGAATAAACCCAACTGGTATGATTCGCTGAATGGCCTGCCGGGATTGCTGGGGTCGTCCATTTCTGAAACGTTTGAGCTGCGGCGTTTCGCGGCCTTTGTTTTGGAGGCATTTGACCGGCTGGCGGTTAGTCCTGATGTTACGGTCAGTATTTTTGAAGAACTGGTTGATTTTTGTGACGGGTTGGTGGCACTTTTGACGCAGGACCCCTCTGATGCGGATTATTGGGACAGAGCTAACACGCTTAAGGAAACATACCGCGCCCGGATTCGCGACGGTATTTTTGGTGTTGAGAAAGAGGTCGCGCTTTCAGCGGTGCAGCGGTTCCTCGAGGCGATTGTTTCTAAGGCTGACAAGGCGCTTACGAAAGCTACGCGGCCCGACGGTCTTTTCGCCACATATTATATTCATAAAGTTGTTCGCTATGACATGATTGACGGTGTTCCTCCGGCGAAAGAGGGTCCGCATGTGCGTCCGCTTGCGTTTGAACGCCATGATCTGCCGCTGTTTCTGGAAGGATTTGTTCATGCTTTGCGCAGTGAGAAAGATCCGGCGCGCGCCCGGGCTTTGCATCAGAAAGTACGGAAAAGCCCGCTGTTTGACAAGGAGCTCGGTATGTACAAGTTAAACACAAATATCACCGCCGAGAGCGAAGAAATCGGCCGCACACGGGTGTTCCCGCGCGGCTGGCTTGAAAATGAGTCTGTCTGGCTTCATATGGAATACAAATATTTGTTGGAGCTTTTGCGGCGAGGTCTTTTTACCGAGTTTTATCAGGATTTTTCCACTTGTTGTGTAGCGTTCATGGATCCGTCGCGTTACGGCCGCAGCATTCTTGAAAATTCTTCTTTTATTGTTTCGAGCGCTCATCCGGATCCCAACCTTCGCGGCCAGGGAAATGTGGCGCGGTTATCCGGCAGTACGGCTGAGTTTACGCATATATGGATGATGATGAATGCCGGCGAATTGCCGTTTATTCTTAATGCCAACGGGGGGATTGAATTGGCTTTTCAGCCGGCCCTTAAGGGGGACTGGTTTACAGACAAAAAAACTTCTGTTGACATGTTTACGCTGGATGGAGTTAGCCGATCCCTTGATCTTCCGGCGAATACGTATGCGTTTAATTTTATGGGACGCACGCTTGTTGTTT
>JBAXBM010000263.1:0-3086 GCA_037141995.1 Candidatus Omnitrophota bacterium | reverse complement strand
TGCAGTAACCAGATCTGGGCATGTGATATTTTATGATTATAAGGAAGGGACGTCTGTTGAGCATGAATTAAGAGGCGATGTTCATGCCTTTTATTATTGGATTGGCAGTTATTTAATGGTCAGTAATGCCGGCCGCGTTGTTCGTTTTGTGAATGGGGAAAGAAAGTTCGAAGGCGATCTTGAGAAAGAGATAAGAGGGGTAGCCATTGATAGGCCCTCAAAGCATATTTTCGTTCAGACCTTGGACGAGCTGGTTGTTTTTGATGAAGAGTTAAAAGTCATTTATAAACTGAACGTGGATTGGAATCGATCAGAAGGTGACGATCTTTATAAAGCGTACATAGAGGCGGACCAAATTTTTGTTAATACATATGATGGTCGGTTGCGTGTTTACGATACGAAGGGCACAGAGAAATTAGATAGTCATGTCGGACGGATTAAAGATATAAAGGATACGTCAGCTTTTTTCTCTATTATGACGGAATACGGTGAGCATTTTCTTATATTTGTTCATAATCGAATGTTCACATTAAAGTTAATGGGGAATCCTGGAGTAAGAGCTGTTGATGAGATAAAAAATACATATGGTCTTGATGAAAAGTATTTTAGTGAACTTATGGACGCACTTATAGATCTTGGAGCGGAGACTTGGAAAGATATTCAGTATGAGCCAATAGAGAAACAGGCATATGGTGAGCCAAATCCTGATCCAAGTAAGATAGCTCAGTTGATTATTGCTCATAAAGGAGAAGGGATAGATTTATTATTTGATGTTTTAACTATTACGAGGGAAAGAGAGGCGGGGAGTTGGGAAGGAAGTCGTAGATGGATAGATAAGGATATTTTAAATGCAATAAACATGGTTAATCGTGCGTTAAAAAGGAATAACGGCGAGAGTACAGAAGATAATGCTCAGGCTAAGAATGATTTAGGCGGTATTGACTTAAATCCATCCAGAATGAAGCTGAATAGCGGTGGTGAACTTAACTTCAAATTTGATCCCGTCATGATTCAGCAATTAAGAAATATAACGGGATTTTCGCCGGTCATTATTAATTTTCAGCCATTAAATGATGTTTCGTCATTTTTAGGGATTTCCAAATGAGATCTGTTCAGGTCAGAAAGACTGTTGCTTTCTTTCTTCTGATCGCATTCCTTCTTTCCAATGGGATTGCTCCGATTCATTACGCCTATGCTCAGGAGATCTCTCAGCTTCCTCTGCCTGGCACCAGGATTAATTTAAGTTCAATGTTCGTTCCTCCGCTTCTTAAAGGCGTTAAAATCTATCCTGATAATCCGTTTAAACTTGACTTTATTCTTGATAAAGGTGACGTTAGCGCGTCGACAGAAGAATTGAAAGCGGAATCGACTCGCCTGATTAAGTATTTTCTTGCCTCGATTACAGTCCCTGAGAAAGACCTGTGGGTTAATCTTTCCCCGTATGAAAAAGATCGCATTGTTCCTGATGCTTTTGGTGTCACAGAAATGGGGCGGGATATCCTGGCACAGGACTACATGCTCAAGCAAATTACGGCATCTGTAATGTATCCGGAAGGAGCTACTGGTAAAGAGTTTTGGGGTAGGGTTTATGCCGAAGCACAGAGACGATTTGGCTCAACGGATGTCCCGGTTGATACCTTTAATAAGGTTTGGCTTGTTCCTGAAAAGGCCGTTGTTTATGAGAACAATGATTCGGCTTACGTTGTTGAAAGTCGCCTAAAGGTTTTATTGGATGAAGATTATCTGGCATTGGAAAAAGGAACAGCGCACAGCGGAATGTTAGGCAATACCCAAGAGACAAATAAACTTGGTGCGCAAATAATGCGTGACGTGGTTATACCGATCCTTGAAAGAGAGGTCAATGAGGGCAAGAATTTTGCGCAGTTACGGCAAGTTTATCATTCGCTTATCTTGGCGATCTGGTTCAAGGATAAGATCAAAGAGAGTGTCTTCGGTCGGGCTTACGTAGATCAGGACAAAGTGGCTGGCGTGGACATTCAGGACAAGGCCGCAAAGGATAAGATTTGGGCAAAGTACGTCGAGGCATTCGAA
This sequence comes from Candidatus Omnitrophota bacterium, assembly GCA_037141995.1. Taxonomy (GTDB): domain Bacteria; phylum Omnitrophota; class Gorgyraeia; order Zapsychrales; family Fredricksoniimonadaceae; genus Fredricksoniimonas. The sequence continues at coordinate 1,034 of JBAXBM010000263.1, read as the reverse complement.
AAAGGGGCGTATAACTATATTAAGGAAGATATTGATCCAGTAACGCAGCAGGCTGTACCAAGGAAATATTTTTCTGGAGGTGCCGGGCTATATAAAACCAGAGGGATTCTTGTAAAGAGTCATGACAGGGCGCAGTTGCCGCAGGGTATTTTAGATCATGCCATGATCATCAAGTCTAGTTTCGAACTCGGTAGCGCCATATTGCCACCGGAGTCAGATGCGAATAAGGTTGTGGCTGAGCAAGAGGTTAATCCCGTAAGGCCGCTGATAGATCAGCCTGAGCTTAGGGGTATTACAGAAGATTATTTACGGAGGAGATATACACACTGGGGACTTCCTGAGAATTTGGCCGGATCTATCTTAAACACGCTTATTGCCAACGTTGATGATCTTTCTAAGGGCAAGAGCGACGTTTATAAAAACGTTGTTGATTTTGAGACCGACCCCCAATGGAGGGCGGCATATGAGCAATATAAATATGAGTTCAAATATGCATCAGCTTTTGATCAGATTAAAGAGTATGTGCAGGATCTCCCCGCCGGTTCAGTAATTGTGGACCTTGGGGCAGGCAACAATGTGTTTGGTGCGGTTATTGCAAAGAATATGCCGGAATCAACGGCTATTGGGGTTGACATTATTGATTATGATGAGAAATCAGGGATCCCGAACTTAAAGTATTATCATCAGCAAGTGCCTACAAAGTTGCCGGAAGAACTTAAAGATAAATCGGTTGATGTTATAACGATGAAAGCCGCCATTCATCATGTGCGGGCGGATCTCTTGCCAGGGCTTATAGCTGAAATTAAGAGAGTGTTGAAGCCCAATGGAAAACTTATTTTGATTGAAGAAACATATTCAACATTGTTGCCAGCTGAATCAGGATCAGATGAAGTTTTGACAGCTGAGTTTATTGAGGCGGTCAAAAAATATGGACCGAAGTTCGGTAAAGACTTCCTTGCGTTTAACGATTGGTACAGCAATATCATAACCCATAAGGTTGTCGGCATGGATTTACCTTATGAGTTCAGGTCAAT
>JBAXBM010000262.1:0-3134 GCA_037141995.1 Candidatus Omnitrophota bacterium | reverse complement strand
TCCTTATGATCCGGCCCATGGACTGGTGGGAACCGGTTTATCAATGGCAATTGGTGAATCTCGGCGCTATTTTGACGGGACTGCTGGGCGCGCCCACCTTACTGAAACGCTTCCAAGTAATTTGGAAACAGGTGCCTCAACTGAAAGTTTCCATATTTCTCTGGCTCGGGTTGATATTTTCGTATACTTCCCACCTCAATTTCGGCCGCACGTTATTGGTGAGTTGACTCATAATCCGTTGCGGTTTATCCATTTAAAATAATCCAAGTGAGGATTTCATAGCATAAAGTTCGTATGGCGGTTGGTATATTAGCGTTATATATTCTTTTGGAATTGATTCGGCCGATGGACTGGTGGGAACCCATGCGGTTATGGCCGATCATCAATATTTGCGCCATTGCCACTGCATTGATTGGAATGCCAAGTATCACGGCGCGCTTCAAGACTATTTGGAATCAGATCCCACAAATGAAAATCGCGCTCTGGTTCTTTGCGGCCACGGTTCTGTCCTTTCTCCCACAATTCTACATGGGCGGCATGCTGTATACTTTTCAAAACTTTGGGAAAGTAATTTTCTTTTTTGTATTATTTCTCATCATCGTGAAACAGACAAAGGAAGAACGTCTATTAATTTGGCTTTTGTTGCTGGGGATCATTTGGTTGTCAATTCATGCGATACTGCAACAACGCACGGGTTTTGGTTTTGGCGGTAAACCCCCCTCGCCACGTGGCATTAATCCCGAAACTGGTGAAACCATCTGGCAATCGCGCGCCTATGGAACCTTTGACGATCCGAATGATCTTTCGTTGATTCTGGTGGTCGGCATTCCACTATTTATTATGCAAGTTTTCATGACTGGCAATCCGGTGCAAAAAATCGTCGGAATTGTGGGAGCCGGCCTAGCGGCGTATGGGACATGGTGTACCAACTCACGGGGTGGGATAGTGGCGCTTTTGGGGATGTTAGGCGCTTTTGTTTTTGTTCGCATGAAAGGAATTAAGCGTTATTTGGTGGGCGGAATTGGTGGCGCAATTATCATGGTGCTGGCACCAGCCCGGTTTGGCAGTAGCGGACTATCGGGCCGTGATCGCTCAATTTTGTGGGGGGATGGTATTGCCATGTTTGAGCGCAGCCCGATTTTCGGTGTCGGGTTTGGACGATTTCCCGACAATGCCTCTCGGCCACAAGTTGCCCATAACTCATACGTTCATGTTCTAGCGGAACTCGGATTAGTTGGGTACCTGCCATTTTTTCTTCTGATTTATCTGACAATAATTCAACTCCGGCGGTTAATCGATATGAAGCGCCTCATTTCCAAAAATGACTATTTTTTATTAACCGGTTTGTTTGCCGGTCTGGCGGGGCAGTTAGTAGCGATGTACTTTATTAGTCGCCAATATCAATCAATCTTATTTATCAATTTGGCGCTGGCTATTGGCACAATTTATATTATAAGCCGGGATTACAACCTACTCCAATCCGTTTATGGCCAGACACGACAAGACATCCGACATGGAGTTTTCCTTGGGTTGGGCAGTATTCCAGTGATTTGGGTTACCATTCTGTTGTCTAATAAAGTTGGCTGAGATTGTTACCGACACAACAAAAAACTTTCCGGAATGAATCCATACGTCAAATTGGCGCATGCCAGCAAGCTGATACGATTGACTCCGAAACCGCTTAAACGGTTGGACAGGGCCCGACTGGAAGGTAAGCTATCAATCAATTATCCGCCGTGCCCGACCGGCGTCGTTGTTACGCGCAAAACGCGCCATTTTACTTGATTTGCCTGCGATTTTACATAGAAGTTGAGCAATAAACAACAAACTGCAGGAAAGGGAAAATAAATGAACTTTGCAGCATTAAGCTTGGATGGCCCACGAATAGTTACCCCATTGCCTGGTCCGAAATCACGCGTCTTGCTCGACCGACAAGCGCAACGGGAGTCCAATGCCCGGACCTATCCCCGTGGAATTCCGATTGCAATCGCCCGTGGGCAAGGTGCGACCATCGAAGATATAGACGGAAATATTTTTATTGATTGTCTTGGTGGGGCCGGCGCACTCAATGTCGGGCATAGCAACCCGGCGGTGATCCGAGCCGTTCAAGCCCAATTGATACTAGCAACCCACACGCTCGATCTGCCCACTCCAATCAAGGACCAGTTCACGGACGCCATCTTCCGAATTTTACCAGCCGATTTACATGGCAAGGTCCGGATTCAGTTTAGTGGCCCCACCGGCTCGGATGCAGTCGAAGGCGCAATGAAATTGGTGAAGATCAACACCGGCCGCCGTACAATGCTCTCGTTCCAAGGGGGATACCACGGTGTCACCGCCGGTGCCCTTGCGATGACGGGACTGCGCAGCCATAAGGAAAAGGTGGCGAGCTTGATGCCGGATGTGCATTTCATGCCATATTCGTACTGCTATCGCTGTCCGTTAAAACTTAAAGCAGAATCATGCGGTACGGCTTGCGCTAACTTCGTGGAGTCAGTCTTGGCGGATCCTTGCTCCGGCGTCACCACACCGGCAGGGGTCATCTTCGAAGCTGTCCAAGGTGAAGGCGGCAGCATTCCTGGGACGCCGCAATTCCTGCAACGCCTGCGGGAACTGGCAACCCGTTTCAATGTGCCGTTGATTGCCGACGAAATCCAATGTGGATTCGGGCGGACCGGCAAATGGTTCGGTTTCGAACACGCCGGCATCCTGCCAGACGTGATTGTCATGTCGAAGGGCATTGGCGGGATCGGTCTACCAATTTCCGTCATTGTCTACCGTCAGGAGCTCGACACTTGGTCGCCGGGGGCTCATATCGGCACATTCCGTGGGCATCTGCCCGCGATGGCGGCGGGGATTGCTGCTATCGAATTTATTGAGCAGCACGGGGTGCTCGCCCATGCGGCCGAGATCGGCGAATTTCTGAAATCTGGCTTCCGTCAGATTCAGTCGCAACACGATATTATCGGTGATATTCGTGGGCTGGGGCTGCTGCTGGGTGTTGAAATTGTCGCCGGGAAAGGATCTACTGTCCCATCCACGCGCCACAGTAAACGGATCCAGCAGGAGTGCCTCAGCCGCGGCTTAATCATTGAAACCGGCGGCCGGTCCGATTGCGTGATGCGATTTCTCCC
>JBAXBM010000261.1:0-3145 GCA_037141995.1 Candidatus Omnitrophota bacterium | reverse complement strand
ATACTCTTTTTTTATCCCCGCTTCACCTCAAACCACAACATTCGATTATATCTCCTTATCAACTTCCGCCGACCACCACATTATCAACTTTCCATAATAAAAACAGGCAACCCCATAAATGAAAAAAGCCTGGGAAAATCCCATGTAAATTAACAACATTAAGTAATTTCTATAATTATTCGATACGAATAGATAATAGGCTGGAATTTATTGAAAAAATGAACCCAACGGAATAAGTCCAAAGCAAAGTGAATACGCTTCAAAAAATACACACCCACTAATCAAAAATACAACAATAACTTGGGTCCAATACTGTCTAGGCTGATCATAACGACGGTAAATAACATCTTCCTCCACAAAGCCCAAGATTTTATTAATATAACCCCTCCTGATCGAATAAACACCAGCTAATAACATAACAATTCCGCACATCAAAAAGAATACTCCCAATCCATCGGCAAGGACTCTTACTTGCGCTTAGCTATACTTCTATCTTTATACTAAAATGACCCCGGTTGTCTGAAAACCCATGGTTTTATGCAGCGGCTGACTGCTGACTTGAACAGCTCATTTCCTTGGAACAGTTTTTGAGTTTTTTCTTATCTGGAAAATAAGGGGAATAATCCATAGAATCAAAAACCATTTACCATAACTAAAGATTAAATCCCCCATCCTGAAAAAATAAGAATTCTTCATGGCGATTTTAGCCAAGCCACTATTCGCTTGTCCGGCAAGCGCCACACCACCAACAGCATATGTGCACGCTGCGGCAAAACCACCTACAGCAGAATATACGGCTATAGCGGCCCCGCCAACGGCGTAAACACCAATAGCTAACCCGCCCAAAGCAAAGACGCCAACAGCCGCACCTGCGAGGCTTACCACACCTAACGATATCCCTCCTATGGCAATTCCGCCAAACGCCATGCCTCCGATAGAAAATAAAACCCCAAAAGAAATATCCCCGATAGCTATCCATCCTTTTGCTATGCCGCGCGTATAGGGAATAGCTTCTGGTTTGCCAGTTGCAATATCAATCAATGGTAATCCGCAAAATGCTATTTTAGATTTATACTCCATTTACTCCTCCCTTAGCCGGCGTCATACTTTAAATCCCAGCCAACTCTAGCCCTGAAAATATTTGGTCAGACATGTCTTTTGACTTCCTCATCATTCCAGAAGCTTTGTAATGTTAAAGAATTGAAAATACCGTAGCCTCTCGTTGCCCCCACTATTTTTTCATTCGAACTCTCTCACTATTTTAAGAATCCATCAATGATCCTTTGCGGCACACCATGTTGTTTGAATACCCGATCCTGCTCTTTTTGAAATTTGACTACCAGCCCCTCCATTTTTGCCTCAACCTGACCTTTATCCTGTCCGTTAAAGATAGTCATTAATAAACTTTCCTCCAGCATAATTGCATGCAACGCTTTTAATTCTTCAGGCGGACTTATGCCTTGCATCGTTTGATAAAAATCTTTATTGACGGCCCTCATGGCCGTGTCCATTTTCTTGGCGTTATCTTCAGTTGCTGATGGCTTAAATAACTCAATCACCGTCACCATGGAGGAAGAACTTTTCATTTGAACATCAAATATATTGTCCCAATATGGTTTAGTCGACATTAGCCACTTACCCCACGTTGCAGTTTTGTTCACTTTATTATTCCAAAACGATGCATAAGAAGAACGCCATGTATCTATGGGTAATTGATGTGAATTTAGAACCTGCGCAAAAACATTCCCGCTGATCAGCAATGCGATAAGAAAAAAAATAATTTTTTTCATAATCCAATTCTCCTTTCTTAACAATAATAAACCATTGCAAGCATCCGTTTCTCTCCCAAAAAACATTTTATAGATGAACCCCAACGAGATGTAAAAATGTATTTATTGATTCCCTGAGATATCGTCCTCTTTGATTCAATATTCTAATTTCACAAAAGCCAATATCTCATATGTACCCTATGAGGTTTAACGCCGGCGTCTACCCGGCCAATACTTATCTGTAGGTTGACACTCATACTTTATACCTCAAACATGAAATGTAACAAAATATTTTTTATCCACAGCATCGCATAAAATATAGTTAAAAACCGTTGGTTTAAATCTTTCTTTTTCCTGATAGACTTGACCTCACCCCTGAATTAAGCCCCTTGCTCGGAGAATTCCTGTGTCGTCGTTGTTCCCCCATCAATAGAAAAGCCCACCAAATTTCTCTGATGGGCTCATCTCAATGGCTCCGTGTTGCGGGTGCGGGCACAAATGCATCTCTTAATCGCATCCAATTAACAATACCAATTCATCTTCCTATTTGCCCAAAAAACTTGAATATCGAATACGCTAACGATACACATCTTTTCGCGGAAAACACTCGATCTCTTTTACCGCCGACCGCTTGATCTCTACCTTATATTTTGCCATCGGTCTTTAACTTTTTAAGTAACGTTTCAAAAGAAATTGACGGCTCATCAGCCCGCTGCTTAAAAACATCAAGATCTTCCTGATCCAGGGCTAACGCATGAAGAAGTGCATCATTTATAATATCAGAAACAGACTGATCAGTTTCTAATGCCTTTACTCTTAAAATACGATGAATTCCCGGATCAAGATAAACTATAGATTAAAGAGCCTGACTAGCCGGTATCCTGGCAACTTTACCATTCTTCCAAACAATTACCCCGGCATACCAAGCCGTTGACGTTCTTTAACGACATGACGGACAGCCGATTTTAGTGCATCAAAAACCTTCTCTGAAATATCTTTCGCCTTTGCCACAAAGTCACCTCGATTTAATTACTTTTTCAAACAAGCCCTAAGAGCCCTGCTAATAAGATGACAACCCTTTGGACCGCTCCAGGGCTTGAGAAATATGAATTAAGCCTTAAACAACGATGTTATCTGATCCGCGCCAAGATAATCAGAAGGACCGCCTTCTTTAAGGCGCTTGATAACCCCAATATCACGAAGATCTTCCATTTTTTCAACGATCAATTCTTTAATACAACTGGAAAAATCAGTGCGGTAATAATCAAGTATTGCATTAAGCATGCTCTCTTCTTCTTTATTGAATCGAACGGTTTTTACACTCATTTGTATATTCCTCCTCTTGGGCCAATATCCTCCACATACATATTCTGATC
>JBAXBM010000260.1:0-3169 GCA_037141995.1 Candidatus Omnitrophota bacterium | reverse complement strand
ATGCGCGGCGTATAATTACCCGATAAATTCGCCCCTGAATTGGCAAAATCCATTTCAAACTGACCGGAAAGTTTCCCGCCCTGATCCAGATCCGGCGCCTTAAACTTAAGCCCAAGCCGCGTATCCTGCGCGCTCATTTGCGATTCAGGGTCATCTCCGCCGGCAGCCGTCGGACGCATCGCATTATATTGCGTGATGCTGGTACCGGCATTACCCATATCGCGGCTCGAAAACACCGCATCCGCCTTGACATAACCGTACAGCTCAACATCTCCTTTAGTTTTTAAGAAATTTTCAGCTGACGCTTTTGACGCGGCAGGCACCGCCGGGTCAGCCGCAGGTTTAACCTCTTGCTTAGACGGCCTGCCCCGGAGTTCCGCGACGGCTGTTTTTAAAGCAGCATTCTCTTGTTCAAGATCCGCGTTCTTTTGTTCGAGCCGTTCCAGCCGCCGCACCAGTTGTTCCAGGGTGACTTCCGCAAAAACAGGCTTTGCTGTTATGCCTGTCGCCCCAATAACCATCACCAGCAAACCAACAAATTTCCACAATCTTTGTTTATTAAAACTCACTGGTTTCCTTTCTCCAGGACATCTTCCGCATTTATCCCCTTGATTCTTTATCATCCGGCAAATCCAACGGAGCTTGCAGGCGGCGTGAGAAACACTGCTGTCCGTTATTTATTTCCAGTAATTTTAAGATATTTTCTTAATGCCAGCCTGTGGCCGCTATCCAAAGCCACAAAAGCAACCCCGACATCCGAATGCCCGCCGCCGACATCTTCGATCCGAACAACCTTCGCTAAAACAATCAGCGGCTGCCTATCAAGACGCTGATCAGCCTTAAAAAACTCCCTTTTATACTTTTCCCACCCGGGGATATCCACTTGAAGCTTAAGGATCGTTCCAATCGCAAAAGCCTCGCCAGATTCAAAAAGCAGCCCGCCTTCGCTTAAATCCTTTGTCACAACATGCGCGCGCTTTACCGAAACACCGTCTAACACCGATACGTCAAAAGGTTCGCATACCAGCACATCTTCTTCATTGATACGAAGAAATTTTCTTTTTTCCGATTCAGGATTTTGTCTTGGCATCTTATACCTCACAGGACTTTAGAATCAAGCCGCGCTACCAGCCGGTTGATCTCCGGCTGAGCGATTTCCCCGTCCACACCCTATTTCCGGCACCGGCACGACATCCGTGCCGCCGGATGATTTCCTGTTCATTTGATTATGTGTCCGAAAAAACGCCTGCCTTATCTTCTGTCACACCGCATCATTGAAAATAATATCATTGATATTTTATACTAAATAGTTTATCCCCCCTAAGCGCAAGGAACAACTTTTCCTTTATTTATCGGCACGCAAGACCCCCTTAAAAATCAAGGGCAACAAATTTATCTTTATTTGATGCGCAACGGTTCATCTCCGTCTTTATGCCCATCCCTTTCTTTTCTTGCCGGCTTAACCGCGTGTTTTACAGGTGCCTGCATCTTACCCATTGCCGTGATTTTCTTGGCATTGGCCATCGCTGAAACCGGCGCTGCTGCCGCATCAGCCACTTTAAATTGCGCAACCATATTCTGCAGCGCCTCTGCCTGAGAAGACATTTGCTCAGCCGACGCGGCCAACTGCTCTGCCGCAGAAGCATTCGATTCTGTAATGGACGTATTCTGTTCCATGGCCGCCGCCTGCTCTTGCGTCGCGTTTGCCACTTGCTGCAATTGGCCCGACACCTTCTTGATGCTTTCCGTAATACCGCGGACAATCTCTCCGGCCTCTTGGGATATCTTCACCCCATGCGCCACCTGCCGGAGATTTTCCTTAATCAGATTCTGAATTTCCTTGGCAGATGTCGCTGAGCGCTCCGCTAATTGACGGACTTCATCCGCAACAACAGCAAAACCCTTTCCATGCTCCCCGGCCCGCGCGGCTTCAATCGCGGCATTCAACGCCAGCAAATTGGTTTGATCCGCAATATCCGTAATCAGCTCCACGGCTTCGGCCATCTGTTTTGACCCCTTCTCAATTCCGGTCATCGCCTCAACATTACTGTCCATCGCTTGTCCCGCTTTTTGCGCATCCCGTGACATATCCTGTGAAATCTGATTGGCATCTTTCACATTCTCGGCATTAGCCTGAACAGATGAAGACAATTCCTCAAATGATGCCGACTGCTGCTGCGCGCCGTCAGCAATCTGCTGAGAACCAGAGGACACCTCGTTCGTCGCGTCTAATAGCTGCCCGGCCGATGAACGGATTTCCGAAACAATGCCGCCCAATTTTACCGAAAGGTTATCCATCGACAAAGAAAGGGTCCCCAGCTCGTCGTTTCTGTTAATGTTCATCCTTTGGGTAAGATCCCCTTCCGCCATCGCTCCGGAAACAACCCCGCAGCGCGCCACCGCGCCAGCAACCGGCATCATAAAAATGGTGCTGATAATAAAAATCAGCAGTATCCCGCCCCCGAACACCGCCCCCAGAAGAATCCACACAAATATTATTTTCTGCGCCGCGTCTTTCTCGTCAGCCGCGCATCTGGCCGTGGCCATCGTCACAACATCATCAATTTTCTTGCGGTGATCATTGTAAAAATTTTTAATATCACCGCGTAAAAGCGCTTTTGCCAGCTCCTTATCCCCCGCTTGAATGGCGGGAAGATACTGCTTGTCAACAATGTCATAAAATTTCATCGCGGGAACATACCCATCATTAATCAGCGCATTCTTAAGAACCCCCTCTTCAAAACCTTGAGCCCAATACTCATGCCGTGCCGTGAAATCATTTTTTAACGACGTTAATTTATCGATAAGCGGCCGAATTTCATTTTTTTCAGCATCCAACATCTGTATGACAACAAGATAACTTTCAAGAATATATTCCGGCGGTGGCAGGATGTCAGCCACCAAATCTTTACCCTGAACGATCCGCTTGTAAATAGGGCCGTTCACCTTTAGATGATTCAGTGCGTTAAAAGCAATACAGGCAAAAATTGAAAAAAGAATAACCACCGTACCAAACAGCTTTGCCCTCAAATCAAGTTTAAACATGCCACCCCCTGGTCTTATTTCAACATTCCCGATATCGCCATCTTCTTCCCGGACCGCACCCCTTTATGCCATGAGCATATCCCTTGGCACAACCATTTACAAAAATAACACAACTTTCATTCAA
>JBAXBM010000259.1:0-3171 GCA_037141995.1 Candidatus Omnitrophota bacterium | reverse complement strand
GTGACGATTGGTTCCGGGACGCATGTGGAGGCCGCGTTATTGGGTGTCCCGTCGGTATATTATAAGAAAGATACCTATCTTCTTGATCCTCCGTTTGACGGCCGTTCCGAATTGACAACGGCGTGGACCCTGGATGAGCTGGAGGCGTATTTTGAGAAATTTTTTGCCGGGGTTCCGGTTGGCCGGGAGTTCATGGACCGGGCCGTATTGGAAAAATATGTGGGGCCGCTTGACGGCAACAATGCACGGCGGAATCTTGATTTTATTGTGACATTGGCGCGGGGGGGGTGATCTGTGTTCTTATTGTTAAGGCGCATGGCTGTTATTTTTCAGAAAGAGGACACGGCAAATTTCGTGCTTCTTGTCCTGGGGATACTTTTTAATTCCCTGCTGGAGCTTCTCGGCATCGGATTGATGGTCCCGTTTATTTCGCTGCTGGCGCATCCGGAAATGCTCCAGACGAATGTGTATTTGAACAGGGCGTATCAACTTTTTTCTTTTCATTCTTTCCTTCAGTTCATGGTTGTCTTGTCGGTGGTGATTGTCATTGTTTTTGTGATAAAGAATGCCGCCTTGCTCTGGATGACGTTTTTTCAGACACGGTTTATTTTTGATAAGAAAACCGTCCTTTCGACACGGCTTTTTAAGGCGTACATGACAAGCCCGTACAGTTTTCATTTAAAAAGGAACATGGGCCAGTTTCAGCAGAAGATCGCGGCGGTGGACGGGGTGATGCTTTACGGTGTGTTGAATATTATCTATATGCTTACCGAAGGATTGCTGGTCTCCTGCCTGCTGGCGGTGCTGTTAAGGACTAATTTCGTGATGACGCTGGCGGCAATGGCTATTTTGAGCGCGGGGTTGCTGGTTTATTTTTATTTCCTGCAGGACAAGATACACCGCTGGGGAGAAAAGAACAATTGGCACAATGCCCTCCTGTGGCAACAGGTGAATCAGGGGCTGGGAAGTATCAAGGAATCAAAATTACTGGGCAAGGAGATGTTTTTTGTTGATCGGTTTTGCCATCATTCGCAGCAGATTTCGCTCCAGCAGAGCAAAAGCGATGTTGTCACTAAAAGTCCGAAATTATTTATTGAGACGATTGTTGTGGGCCTGGTGATGTCCGCCATGGCGCTTTGCCTTCTGGCGGGACAGGCGCCGGGAGATGTTTTTGTGACCATATCTTTGTTTGCTATTGTCAGTGTGCGGCTGATGCCAAGCCTGAACAAGATCAGCTGTTCCTGGGCTTCGTTTAAGTTCTTTCTGCCTTGTTTTAATGCTATTTATGATGATCTGGTGGCGTGTGAAAAACTGGAAGGGCAGTTGCGGGCACGGGTGATTGGGGAACCGTTGTCCTTTTTCCGTGAGATTGTGATGCGGGATGTTGTTTTTTTTTATGAGAATACCGCTGTACCCGCCTTGCGGGATGTGTCTTTGGAGATACCCAAGAACACCATGGTCGGATTCATCGGTCCATCCGGGGCTGGCAAAACAACAGCGGTGGATGTTATACTTGGACTTTTGGAGCCGTCTTCCGGAAAAGTCCTGGTTGACGGGGTGGATGTTCATACGCATTTGGGGTCCTGGCAAAGAACGATCGGGTATATCCCACAGACGATCTACTTGTGTGATGAAACGATCAGGAGTAATGTTGCTTTTGGCCTCGATGCGGCTGAAATCAGCGATGAAAAGATTTGGCAGTCATTGCGCCTGGCACAACTGGAAGAATTTGTGCGGTCTTTGCCCCAGGGTATTGAAACGACCGTAGGAGAACGGGGGGTTCGCCTGTCAGGCGGGCAGCGGCAGCGCATCGGGATAGCCCGGGCATTATATTATGACCCGCAGGTATTGGTCATGGATGAGGCGACAGCAGCGCTTGATAATGAAACGGAACGGTCTTTTATGGAAGCGCTCGCGGGATTGGCCGGTGAACGGACGATCATTGTCATTGCCCATCGCTTGTCGACGGTCCGGCAATGCGACAGGATATTTTTCCTGAAAGACGGGGCGCTTGTCAGCCAGGGGACGTATATTGAATTGTCCGAATCTTGTCCGGAGTTCCGCAAGATGGCGGGAGGGTGAAGAGTGATTTTCCAAGGGTGTAACCAATGAAAGGGAGGGTGTGATGGCTGTTTTTATTATTGCGGAGATCGGGATTAATCATAATGGGGATATCAATATTGCCAAAGAGCTTATCAAGGTTTCCAAAGAGGCTGGTTGTGACGCTGTAAAATTTCAGAAACGCACCATTGATGCTGTTTATACCAAGGAATTGCTTGATTCAGCGCGAAAAAGCCCTTGGGGAGAGACGCAGCGGGCGCAAAAAGAAGGCCTGGAGTTCGGCCTGGCGCAGTATCAGGAGATCGACAGGTATTGCCGGGAGCTCGGGATTGAGTGGTTCGCTTCGGCCTGGGATATCGGAAGCCAGAAATTCTTAAGGCAGTTTAATTGCCGGTATAACAAGGTTGCTTCCGCCTTATTGGTGTGTGAGCCTTTATTAAAGATGATCGCGGAAGAGAAAAAGTACACATTTATATCAACAGGGATGAGCACGGTTGAGCATATTGACAAGGCGGTTGACCTGTTCCGTAAGGCAGGGTGCCCTTTTGAGTTGATGCATTGCAAGTCTACCTATCCAATGGAAGATGAGGATGCGAATCTTTCCTGCATCAAGACGCTGAGAGAGCGGTATGATTGCAAAGTGGGTTATAGCGGCCATGAGGTGGGGTTGGCCGTGTCGTATGCGGCGGCGGCATTGGGGATATCCTCTCTCGAGCGGCATATCACATTGGACAGGGCCATGTATGGTTCTGATCAGGCGGCCTCCGTTGAGCCGTCGGGATTCCGCATGCTGGTAGGGGCGGTGCGCAAGATTGAACTGGCAATGGGTGACGGCAAAATCGGTGTGCAGGTCAAGGAAGTACCGATTGCCAAGAAATTACGCGCCCATATCAGCTGGGATGAAACAAGCCTTGGCAGATAAAAGGAGCCGGTGATGGATATTGTCACGATCATCCCCGCGCGCGGCGGATCAAAGGGTGTTCCTAAAAAGAATATTGCGCTTTTGAGGGGGTATCCTTTGATCGCTTATTCAATTGCGGCGGCGCGGCTGCTGTCCTCGGTGAAGCGCACGGTAGTTTCGACGGATTCTGAGAGATCGGAAGAGCGTCG
>JBAXBM010000258.1:0-3178 GCA_037141995.1 Candidatus Omnitrophota bacterium | reverse complement strand
CGCCAGCCGCGCGGATAGGGTGGCAGCTGTTTTTAAAAAGGAGGGGGTATGTTGTTGAAATTTCGGGACATGGTTCTTGGGGCGGTTTTTATGGCGGTTTTTATGCCAGCCGCGGCGATGGCGGCAGAGCCGAAGGCGTCGGTGGAATCCCTGGTGGGTGTGGCCGACGAAGACCTGGGGTTGACGCCGGAGCAGAAAAACGAGATTAAAGCTGTGCGGGATGAATTTAAGACCATTCAACAGGCTCTCCGTGAGAATTTGAGCCGGAAGAATGAGGCCTTGCGCCTGGAAATGGATGCGGACAAGCCGGATCGCGCGAAAGCGGATGCGGTTGTTATCGAAATTAAAGCGCTTCAGGGGCGGATTGTTGAGAACAGGGTTGATGTGGTATTCAAACTCCGGGATATTTATACGCCCGCACAAATGAAAATCATGAAACGGCGGCTGGAAGATCGTCAGCAGGTGTCTGTTTCGCGTAAAGCCGTGATGGCCAAGCCGGGGAAGCTCAAAAAACAGGAACAGAAAAAGAAGTAACTCTTTGATAACGAAAGGTTTTTATGCGCTCTGACAGGATAAAAAAAGGCCTTGAACGTATGCCTAACCGCGCGCTCCTATATGCCACAGGCCTGCACGCTTCACATATGGACCGCCCTTTTATCGGTATTGCTTCGTCGTTTACGGATGTTGTGCCGGGGCACACGCAGATGCGGACGCTTGAGCGTTATATTGAGCGCGGCATTGAGAATGCCGGCGGTACGCCGTTTATTTTTGGCGTCCCGGCAATATGTGACGGCATTGCCATGGGGCATGCCGGGATGGGTTTTTCGCTTCCCTCGCGCGAGCTCATTGCTGATGTTGTGGAAACGGTGGTGTCGGCCAATGCTTTTGATGGGCTGGTGCTGTTGACCAATTGCGACAAGATTACGCCGGGAATGATCATGGGTGCGCTGCGTGTTAATACGCCGGCGGTGGTGGTGACGGCCGGCCCCATGATGGCCGGGCATCATGCGAAACGGCGCTTGAACCTGATTACGGATACGTTTGAAGCCGTTGGAAAATTTAAAAAAGGTGAAATAACAGAAGAAGACCGTCAATCCCTGGAAGCCGAGGCTTGCCCCACATGTGGTTCGTGCCAGGGGATGTATACGGCCAATACCATGGCCTGCCTGGCGGAAGCCATGGGTTTGTCTCTTCCTTATTGTGCGACGACCATGGCGGTCCTGACGGCCAAGCAGCGCATTGCGTATGAGAGCGGGCAGAAGGTTGTGGAGCTTGTCCGCAAGGATCTGAAGCCGCGCGATATTGTGACCATGCAGGCGCTTGAAAATGCGGTGCGGGCGGATATGGCCCTTGGCGGATCATCCAATACGGTGTTGCATTTAATGGCCATTGCGCATGAAGCCGGGGTGCCACTGACACTGAAGGATTTTGACCGCCTGAGCCAGTCGACCCCGCATCTGTGCAGCATGAACCCGGCAGGGAAGTGGTATATGGAAGACCTGCATCATGCCGGCGGTATTCCCGCGGTCCTGCGTATGCTGGGACATATGATCCATGACCTGCCTGGTGTTTCCGGACGGACAGCACACCAGATCATGTCCGCGGTCCGTTTTTATGACCCGGAAGTGATCAAATCACCGGAAGCGCCGGAACATGCTGAAGGCGGGATTGCTGTATTGCACGGGAACCTTGCCCCGGAAGGCGCTATTGTCAAACAGTCGGCCGTTGAACCGTCGATGATGGTCTTTAGCGGAACGGCGAAAGTTTTTAATTCTGAAGAAAATGCCATGGCAGCGATCCTGGGTGGCAAGATTGTCAAAGGGGATGTGGTGGTAATCCGTTACGAAGGCCCTGCCGGAGGCCCAGGCATGCGGGAAATGCTCTCACCCACGGCAGCGATCGTGGGGCTAGGCCTGCACAAACATGTTGCACTCATTACCGACGGCCGTTTTTCAGGCGGCACCCGCGGCCCCTGCATCGGCCACATTTCCCCGGAAGCGGCGTCCGGCGGACTTATTGCCTACCTTAAGGACGGCGATGCCATCGATATCAATATCCCAGAAAAAACCATCCATGTTGTATTAACCGATGCAGAAATTGCCAAGCGTAAGTCAGAGGAACCTCTGTTGCCACCCAAAGAAACCAAAGGCTACCTCGCCCGCTATGCCCGCCAGGTGACTTCTGCGTCCACCGGGGCTGTGTTTAAGTGAATATGTAGTTGTAATGGGTAGGCTGAATTTGCACACACCCATCCCCGCGAGCGAAGCGAGTGTGGGGCGGGACGGGGTGGGTGGATAAAAGAGAACTAATCCTAGCGTGGGAATAAAATGAAGATATTTAGAATGATGCCTTTGGTTATAGGCGTATTATTTTTTGTGCCTAACATTTCATTCGGATACCCTGGTGATGAGATGGAGAAACAAACGGAGGCAATGAAGCGGCAGACCGAAGCAATCAGAGAACAGACGCAAGCGATAGATGAAGCGAGTTTAGAAATTACAAAGAAAAATTGACGAGGCACAGGATAAGTACTAGGGCTGTTGATAAGGAAGTGTTTGATAAGGTTCTTGAGTTAATAAGAAAAAATACATCTATTTCAATTAAGTTCAATCTTCCTTCTAACGATATATATAAACATTTTTATAGTCATATTGATATTTTAGTGATTCCATCCAGTTCACAGGAAATAGAGCCTATGACTCTTTTTGAAGCATTGTCATATGGGATACCTGTGATTGTTTCTGATATTGATAGTATCACGGAAAAGATTAAACCTGAAGTTAATGCACTTGTTTTTAAAAATAAAAATGTTTCAAGTTTGGAGAAATCGTTGAAGCGAGCAGTTTCTTTTCCATTTGATGTTACTGATAAAAAGAAATGGTGTTCTTCTATAAAAAACATGCCAGGGAAGTGGGTTTTTTCTATAAAAATCCAATTCTAAAAAAATAAATGGTGGTTGTTATCTCTTTGCTTGGGAACGGTTGCGATGTTTTTGATTGTTGTTATGGGAGCAGTTAAGGATAAAACAGTTTTCCACTTTCGTACGACAGTGGGGCGGCATTCTTGTCGTTTTCTTAGCGCGCGTTGATTCTTTGAGCTGTGGACGTATTGGAGCAGGGTAAATATTTAACCCGCATTTTTCAATAGAAAAAGGTAATGCGGGTTGAACCCGGGCCTT
>JBAXBM010000257.1:0-3214 GCA_037141995.1 Candidatus Omnitrophota bacterium | reverse complement strand
CGAATCATTCAGTATCATTACGTTTCGCTTGCCCTTATCTATCAAATGCACAACAAACGCGCCACCAGATAATAATCCCCGTAAAAACAGATTGTCATGACACTGTCCCCAAAAACATTTCCATATTTTTTGAACGTAAACATGCAACAATGTTATCTTGCGTGACCGTGTGCTTCGGACATGATCCCGCCATATCTTATCAGCTTTCCGCTTGGCCTTCAAAAGATCATCCCCACACAAGTTCTCCGTCCGCAGCATCGCACGCGCATTACCGTCATAATCTTTAAGATCATGTGAAATAATAAAGCCTTTCTGATTCAGTTCATCAAAATAACTTGTACCTGGGAATGCTGTGTTAATTGAAAACTGTAATGAATCAGGATCAAGTGATAACGCAAAATTTATTGTTTTCTTAATGGTTTCATGTGTTTCTCCCGGTAAACCAAACGAAAAGGTCAAGTGAGTTTTAATACCCAATGACTTTGTAAAACGGATCATTTTTTCCGTTTTAACCAAATCCATGCCTTTATGAATATTATTAAGAAGTTGTTGATCTGCCGATTCCACACCGTATTTAATGGCTTCAAGACCCGCTGAATGTAAAGCTGTCAGAATATCCTCATCCATAATATCCGCACGTGCCATCATCGCCCATGGGATATTTAACTTTCGCCGAATAATTTCCCTCGATAATTCCATCATTCTTAACTTACCGATATTCATCGTATCATCATCGAAATAAATCGACTTGAATCCGGATTTATTAACAAGATATTCCATTTCATCAACAACATCGATAATGCTGCGCGTCCTGTATCGGCGATTCCCATACATTAATTGAGGCCAAACGCAAAAAGCACAATGATAGGGACAGCCTCTGGAAGACCACATTTGAACGCTCGGTGCCGGGATACCCCCCGGGGTATCGCTATACTTATATATTGGGAGCCCGTCTCGCAATGGCCAGGGGAGATCATCAAGATTTTCAAGCAATGGCCTTCGCGGATTAATGATGATCTTATCATGATCACGCCAAATCAAGCCATCAACATCTGCGACAACTTTTTTCGCGGATAAGCACCGAACAAGTTCTAAAAGAGTCATTTCATATTCACCTTGAAACACATAACGGATGGCAGGATACTGCTGAAGAAAATGAGTTGTTTTAATGTTAGCTTCCGGGCCAGCTAATGCGACGGGAATATCTTTAGGAAGTCTTTCAAGAATCTTCAAGTCATTATCCAGAGAAGGTGGTGATGTTTCACCGACCAAGAGATCCCAATGTCCGGCAATCACTTGCTCAACAAATTTATTCACAGGAATCTTATCCGCAAGAGCATCAATGACTGTAACATCAAATCCTTCACGCTTAAGAAGAGCCGCCGCGTAAGCCATGAAAAATGGGAATGGTGAATAATTGTTCTCTTCAGGCGTCTTAATATGCGGCCATCGAGACCCTGCACGAACGCCCCAATAATGTCCCTTTTTCCAGGGGAAATTAACCAAAAGAATTTTCATACCATCATGACCCCTTGACTTTCTCATCCATTAAGTCTCGGATTTCCTGTTGCAAGGCGTTAGAATATTGCCCTGAACGCTCTATATTGGATAAAATCCTGGTAAAATCATGTCGGATCTCAAATATCAATTGACCTATAATCGCCAATAACCGTAATACAAGCCAGCCTATGACACTGCCGAAAATTAAGAACCAAAACATAAACATTCTGGGTGAATAAAATACTATCGCTCCCAAAATACCAGCCGCCAAAAGAACATGTGCCATTACTTTGATATAATTTGTCGTCCTCATGCTAATCCTCCACTAATATCTATGTCTCCCTTAAAAAGATCATACTCACCTGCTCGTGAAAGAATATCCTGCTGATCATTCACCCGCAAACAATGTAACAACCTCGCCGGAGCCCCCCCCATGTGCGTCACATTCTCAACAATGATCCGTTGATAAGGCATAAAATACGGTGAAAAAATAATCGATGAAATCCCATCTCCGCGTAAAAAAAATTGGTTTTTGCCATCTGCTTCATGTGAAGACAGGCAAATTCTAAAAAAATCATCACGTGTAACATCCTTTGGGAAAGTATGAAAATCTTTTGCGGCAGACCAATACTGATATTCAGGTGTCATCATCAATGCCGTCTCATAAACCTTCAAAGGAAACTCCTGCAGGACCCGCATGCGTAAATCCAAACAGATTTTCGTGTCAGAAACAAGTTGTACGTCCCAAAGTTGAACAACTGGGACCCATGGCCAGCACCCCTTAACGATCAATCTGTCAGTATCCGCAGATACAATACTCCAGCGAGCCTGCGTTGAATCACTCCAGATATTCCTAGAGTATAATGATGTGTATAACCCCATCCCAGTTGTCAGCATTTTCCCATTATGTTCTAAACAACAACTCCCTTCTTTAAAATAAAGCTTGAGCCCCCCTTTGATTAACACGTGCCGCGTCTCACCCATATTAAAAACAGGAAAATCATTGCAATTTACAACACCAAACATCCCGCTAAAAACCAAGCTTCGCTTGTCTCTTTTTATAGGCAACTGGACAGCATCATTGCAAACAGTTAAAAAGTATATTGTTTCACGACCCTCTCCATGCGAATAACTACCCGTAATCTGATCATCTTGCCGCGTCATAAAAACAACGTTATTACTATCCCCCAAAGACATGATTTTTTCTTTTCCAGATAAATTAAGGCTTTGTATTGCCCCGCGTTTTCCCTGCAGACAACATTCAATACGAGAATTATCTATCGATTGTTCACTCAAAGATTTTGATTCAATACGCAAATCAATCATTCCGTCAGGCATCACCGTCCAATACCAAATCTGACAAACATGAACAGGTTTGACCCACCGCATAAAACAAACAGCACGCGTATCCGATACTTTTATCAACCAATAATATGTTGCTGTTGAAGGTATATCTCTAAATTGCCCTTTTTCAAATAATAGATAAATCCCATTTTTGTCAGTTAATTTTTGGTGATGAAGAAATATATGGACTTTAGCAGGCGCAATCACAACCCGTAATCCTGACGCACTAACTAATTCAATAGAAGCGTATCTTTTTGCTCTTTCTATACGACGACGTTCCTGCTCAAGTCGATGCCGTTCCTCCTGAGAATGGCACCACGCTTCCTGCTCCAAACGATTCCGCTCCTCCTGGGCATGCCGCCACGCTTCC
>JBAXBM010000256.1:0-3230 GCA_037141995.1 Candidatus Omnitrophota bacterium | reverse complement strand
CGCGCCGCTTTCTCAAACTCCAGTTCCGTGAACGGCCTTAAGCCCGCCCACGCCGTGTACGCCGTCAGATCAGCCCAGCTCAGATAATTCGCCGCGATCCATTCCCCGTCCGTACTTTCATTCAAAGTCCCGTTCGCCCCCAGATCACACCCGAAAGTGATCGGCCCCGCCGCCGGGATCGGCGATATCACCCGTATCCCGTTACGGTATGATACCGTTGCGCTGTTACTCATCACAAACACATTCGCGATCGTCGTTTGCCCCGCCGCCACATTCGTTGCCACCCGTGCCGCCTGCTGGTCGCGCGTCAGGGTGTTTAAAAAATCCCGGTACTGCCCCTGGGTGATCTCGTACTTCATAATATAAAATGCCGCGAACCCCTTCGGAAACCCCCCGCCGCTCACATTGGTCGGCAACGTGCCAACCCCGTCACCGACACTACCGCCGGCATTCGCGTAATACAAGTTGCCCGCGCTATTGGCGATCGTGATCGCGCCCTCAGATGTGACCTGGTACGGCAGAGCCGTCCCTCCGCCGAAGAAATACCCTGACAGCCCGCCCGCGTTCACTGTCGGTGTCCCCACATAAAACGCCCCCTGCGGGATATACACCATTTCAATGGCAAAAACCTTTATGACAGCCGTGGTTGCGGCAGAAAGGCCGTCCGCGTTCCAATCCCAGACCAGCTGGACAGCCGTTGCTGCCGCGGTCCCTGTGCCGTTGGCGGCCCTCTGCAGAAAGGCGCCTTTTTTTCCTGAGGTTGCCTCGGTCGGCACAATAATGTCCAGCGCCGTCCCGCTGCCGCCGGAATACCCCGCCGGGTTAATCATCCCGTTCCCGGAAGGCGTTGCGGTGCCGCCGGCAGCTTTAAGCGTCGCGTGATTCCAGGTGGTGCCGCTGTCGGTTGAATATTTCACAAAAACCCAGGCGGCATCATAGTTGATGGCATGGCGCCAGGAATTCGACCAGGTGATATCAAACTGCACCTTCACGGTCTGATTCGCGGTGCTGGGGGACGTGAGCAAGGCATTGGACACCGCGATATTATTCGCCGCGGCCGGACGCGCCAACACCAAAAACAAACCGATCGCGATCAAAACAATTACTGATATTTTATTCATTTTTATCTCCCGGCTGTACGTGCGGTTCGCGAACCGCTACCAATAATTCCATGAACCGACCCTACGACATTTCCCTGTTCACCATCACCATCCAAAAATCCTGCTAACACCTGCGCTCCACGTCGCTGTTTCTTTGGCCATTTTGCTCCTTAACCGCGCGCTATTGGCGGTACGGCTATGCGCCACCCAGCACTGGACCGAAGCGGCTATTTCCGGCTCGGTTATTTCTTTCTGTTCTGTCAGATAACGAAACTTCTTCATCCTCGCCCTCATCCGCTTCATCCCCTGGGCGGCCACGCGGCATCTTTCGCGAAACGACCGAAACCCCAGGAACGTCATCCCTTTTCTCACCGGGAATATTCGCGTTTTATCCGGATGCAACTGCAATTTAAGCCGAGATACCAGCATCTCCTCAATCATCCCCCGCCAACGTTCAAGCACAGCGTTATCATTATCAAACAGCAAAAAGTCATCCATATAACGGATATAATAACGGCACCGCAACGTATATTTCACAAAATGATCCAACTCATGCAAATACAAATTCGCGAAAAACTGGCTGGTCAAATTTCCAATAGGCAACCCCGCTTCATCGCGTGCTGTATCAATAATATGATCCAGCAAAACCAGCAACTTCCCGTCAGAAATATGCCGCCGCAATAAGCCCTTGAGGACAGCATGATTAATCGATGGGAAATATTTCCTGATATCCCCGTGCATGCAGTAATCCTGCGCCCGCAGGAACGACTGCGCCCGTTTAAGTGCCGCGTGCGTACCCTTGCCATGACGACAGGCGTATGAATCAAAAATAAATTTCTTGTCAATGAACGGCTCGATCACATCATGCACCGCGTGATGCACCACACGATCCCGAAAAAGTGCCTTTGAAATATCCCTCGGCTTAGGCTCATAGATCTTAAAAACAGTATAGGACCCGTGACGATATTTCCCACTGCGCAATTCTTCATACAACTGGACAATCTGCCGTTCCATCCGAAAGAAGAATGCCGCAACATCAACACTGGACTTCTTCCCCAAGGCCGCCGCGTAAGCGGCCCGATAGAGGTTCTGCGGATGAATGATCGTGTCAAAAATATTGTCAATCATCTATTGTTCACCACATTTTCAGGAAGCGGCTGAGTCCGGCCCGGAAAGCCCGAACTCGCCGCGACATGGAAATAAAGGTCTTGGAACAACGCCCGCCGTTATTGTTGTTTCGTGTCGCATTAATGTTAGCGGCGTTGTTACGGTCGGAGACACGCGCGTTCGTAGATGTATTGTTCCACGTACCGCCGCGCAACCCCGCACCACGCTTTCCGACGCCACACCATTGTTTTCCAGCCCGCGGCAGACGCATCCGCCGCGCGCAACAACTCTGTTCCCCTGTCATTGGACAAGGATGGTCAGGCGTCTGGACCTCTCCTTTTCACATGCACCGCTCCCGACAGCCGTAACCGTCGGGACTCTGGATTCCCTGTTTAATGCTTTTCTCGTAAACACAACGTCTATTTTAAAATCACCGAACTGCCGGGAACAGTTTTCTTCCATCCTCCCACCATTCGGCCAATCTCATCCATCTGCCGGGCAAAAAAATCATGCCGCTTGAGCGTAACGTATTTCATGTCCTTGGCCGTGCGCATCAAAAGCCGCACAATATCCAACTGGATATTGATCTCGTCGAGCAGTGCGGCTTTATCCTTGCTGTAGATCGCTCGCACAAATAATTCCTGAATATCCAGCATACCCCGTTGTATCCGATCGGCTAACAAAAACCGCTGGTCTTTCGGAAATTCAGATAATCGCGTGATGAGCCACGCGATCATGACACGATGCTTTTCAAGAACAACCGGTGCCGTCATATTCATTTCCTTACATTAATCCCACCCCCCGCACACCCATCCACCCAACCCCATCGGCCGCTCGTTACTTAGGAGCCAAAGAGCAAAAGATCAAGGAGAGGCCCTGGAACAACGCCCGCCGCTATTGGTGTAGCGTGACGCAAAAATGAGAGCGGCGTTGTAACGGTCGGAGACACGCGCGCTCGAAGATGAATTGTTCCACGTACCGCCGCGCAACCCCGCACCACTAGCTGTTCCCGGCACTGGCCAG
>JBAXBM010000255.1:0-3235 GCA_037141995.1 Candidatus Omnitrophota bacterium | reverse complement strand
GTATACCAAGGAGGAGGTGCGTGCCCATGCGCGGCGCCATGACCTTCCTGTTGCCGAGAAAAAAGAAAGTCAGGATATATGTTTTGTGCCGGACGGCAAGTATCAGGAATTTCTTGCCGCGCGCGGTCATGCGGTGAATAGTCCCGGTGATTTTGTGGATCATACCGGACGGGTGGTTGGTGTTCATCAGGGGGTATGGCGCTATACGGTTGGCCAGAGGGAAGGGCTTGGGATCGCCCTGGGTTATCCGGCGTATGTGAACCGCATTGATCCTGAGATGAACCGGGTTTGTGTGGGCCCGCTTGAGTTTTTATCGAGCCGCGGGCTTGAGGCGTCGGGGCTGAACAGGCTCACGGGGAACTTTTTGCAAGAAACCATCGAAGCCGCTGTGAAGATAAGGTATAATCAATCCGTTATAGCTGCGCGGGTGACGTTTTTAGGGCAGGCACGTGTTGCTGTTTTTTTTGCCGAGCCGCAGAAAGCGGTTGCGCCAGGGCAGTCGGTAGTATTTTATGACGGCGATGTTGTGTTAGGCGGCGCGTTGATTGACAGGGCTTTTTGAATTTTCTTTTAACTCGGGGGAGGGACTATGAGGACAACAATCATTATCCTGTGCGCGGTTTTCGCGTGTGCCGGCATTGCCCAGGCCAAGGCCGTAATTATGCCTGACGGTGTTTACCGCACGTATTATCCCGGCGGGTCGATCCAGAAAGAAGAAGGTTATAAGAATACTCAGCTTGATGGCGCTATTAAAGAATATTACGAGAACGGAAAATTGAAGTCTGTGATCAATTATGTGGCCGGGCACCGGACAGGCGCGGCCATGACGTATTATGAGACAGGTATCAGCAAGACAATGGCTGTTTATCAGGACAATAATCTTGAGGGTGTTCTCAAGAATTATGATAAAGACGGCCTTTTGGCAAGCGAGGAAACATATTTGGCGGGCGTTCTCAACGGGCCGATGACGCTGTATTATCCTTCCGGCGCGCCGAAGAAACAGATGACGTACAGCAATGCGGTCCTTGACGGCCCGGCGATCGAGTATGATGAAAGCGGCAAACCTGTGGCGCAGGAGTTTTATCGTCTTGGCGTGAGGGAAAGCCGCTCCTTGTACAATGCCGCCGGGGAGTTCACGACGCCGAAAGCCGCCGCGGGCACGCCGTCGGCATCTCCTGTTCCGGGCAAGGCAGATACGGCGAAGGCAAATGTGGCGAAAGCAGATGCGGGTAAGGCGCCGGCAGGAAAAACGCCGCCGGTTAAAGATGCTGCTGTTCAACCGGCAGCTACACCACCAACAGAGACAAAGAAGTAAGGACACAATTATCATGGGGATCACACTAAACATCGGGTATCTGAAAAATTTTGTTACTGAGGCGGAATTAAATGCCTTGGCTCCGGCGGTACGCCGGGCGCATCAAGAGTTGCATCAGAAAACAGGCGCGGGCCACGAGTTTTTGGGCTGGATTGATCTGCCGTCAAAAACACCGGATGCGCTGGTGTCAGAATTGACAGCATTGGCGAAAGAAGTGCGCGGGCATTCGAAGGCCATTATTTCCATCGGGATCGGCGGGTCTTATTTGGGGATCCGTTCAACACTTGAATTTCTTGGCGGGGCGCCGGCATTGCCGGTTTATTATGCCGGGCACAATATGTCAACGCAGGATATGGCCCGGATCGTGAAGCTTATTGCGGCGCAGGATGTGACGGTTGTCGCGATCTCTAAATCAGGGACAACGACGGAGCCTGCTCTGGCGCTGCGTATTATTGATGAGGCCATGCGCCGCAAGTACAGTGCGGCCGAGATGAAAAAACGCATCATTTGTGTGACGGATGAGAAGAAGGGCGCGTTGCGCCTGCTGGCCGACAAGGCGGGGTATCGTTCGTTTGTTATTCCCGATGATGTGGGCGGGCGTTTTTCTGTGTTGACTCCGGTGGGGCTTGTGCCGCTGGCTTTGGCGGGAGTTGATATCCGGGCTTTTGTTGACGGGTTCCGGGCGGGTGAGAAAGAATACAGCGCTGATGACCTGTCGTTTAATACCTGTTACCGTTATGCCGCCCTGCGCAACGTCCTTTATGGTAAAGGCAAGGTCATTGAAATGATGGCGTCATTTTATCCGAATGTGCAGTATGTGGCGGAGTGGTGGAAACAGCTTTACGGCGAGAGCGAAGGCAAGGGAGGCAAGGGGATATTCCCGGCATCGACCATCCTTTCAACGGATCTTCATTCCATGGGGCAGCTCATGCAGGACGGGATGCGTAATATTTTTGAGACTTTTATCATGATCGATAAGGCCGAGGACAGCGTTATTGTTCCGTCGCAGGCTGAAGATACTGACAAGTTTAATTGTGTGGCGGGCAAGGACCTGGATTGGGTCAACAAACAGGCGTATCATGCCACGGCTGATGCCCATTACGAGGGCGGCGTGCCGAATATGCTCTTGACCCTTGACCGGGCGGATGCGTTTCATATCGGCCAGTTGTATTATTTCTTCGAGAAGGGTGTTGGTATTTCCGGATATATTTTGGGTGTCAATCCTTTCGATCAGCCGGGGGTTGAGGCGTATAAAAAGAAAATGTTCGCGTTGTTGGGGAAAAAATAAACGGTTCTTACGATGGGCGGGGTCAAAATAGTTACTGGCATTGTATAAGAAATTGTACGTGTGATTATGGAAACTGGCGGCATACCGCCAGTTTCTGATATGTGCGTGTCGAGAAATTGGAATGTTATTGTTGTGGGAATGTTGAAGGGTTTATGAAATTTATTGCAGATTTGCATATTCATTCCCGGTATTCGCGTGCGACATCGCCGGAGCTCACGCCGGAGAATTTGTGGCGCTGGGGGCAGTTTAAAGGGATCGCGGTCATTGGCACCGGGGATTGTATCCATCCGGCGTGGTTAAAAGACATTGAAGCGAAGATGGAGCCCGCGGAAGCGGGCTTTCTTCGTCTTGGCCCATGCCTTGAAAATGAATTGCGGTCCGGGATACCCGGGTTGTGCCGGGCCGATGTGCGGTTTATCCTTTCGACGGAAATTTCATGCATCTACAAAAAGAACGGCAAGGTCCGTAAGGTGCATTGCCTTGTTATTTTTTCATCCTTACCGGCGGTACGCGCATTTCAGCGCCGGCTGGGGGCCATCGGCAATATCAGGTCCGATGGACGTCCGATCCTTGGGCTTGATGCCAAAGACCTTTTGGCCATGGCGCTTGAATGTGACTCGCAGGTTCTTTTT
>JBAXBM010000254.1:0-3262 GCA_037141995.1 Candidatus Omnitrophota bacterium | reverse complement strand
ATATTATTACAAAGACGGGAACGTCGAGAACCATTTAACACCGCCCCGGTAATATTGCCCTCAATATGACTGATAAAATAATCCCTTAATTGTTCCATGCGCCGGATATCATGGCCATCAACGATTTCGACAGCTTTCCCAAACCCTGCGATACCTTCCGTATTATAGGTCCCGGCTCGCAATCCATCCTCCTGATGCCCGCCGTGCAGCAAAGGCTCAATCGCAACCCCTTTCCGGATAAATAAAGCCGCGACCCCCCTGGGGCCATGAATTTTATGACTATTAAGTGTCGCTATATCCAAAAAATCACGCCGGACATCAATAGGAACTTTGGTAAAACTCTGGCAGGCATCCGTATGAAAATAAATTTCCTTTTTCCGGCATAATTGTCCAATGGCCCTCAACGGCTGGATTGTTCCAATTTCATTATTAGCATGCATCACAGAAACAAGGATTGTTTTTGATGTGATCAGCCGGGCAACATCTCCGGGATCAACAGCACCTTCTCTGTCAACCTTCACATAAGAAACATGTAAGCCCTGTCGCTGCAGCCAACGGGCCGGCTCAAGGATACTGGGATGCTCAATGGCAGAAACAATCACATGATTACCGTGCTTCTTACGCGCTGATGCGACACCTTTAATCACCGTATTGTTCGCCTCTGTCCCGCCGGAAAAAAAGTAAATCTCCTGCGGATCAGCATGGATCCTTTTAGCCATAATCTGGCGGGAATGCTCCACCCAGACAGCCGCGCGGACACCAAGATGATGCAATGATGCGGGATTGGCAACTTTCTCCCTGGACAAAGAAGAAACAAGCCGTACAACCTGTTTATCCAGGAATGTCGTTGCTGCATTATCAAGATATATCGCCATTTATTCCGAATACTCCCTGCTTATGACGCTTACCCCGTCATTAATTTCTTCAACACCTACAGGATACTAACATTCTTTATCTCTGACAACATAAGAACGGATGTTTTTACGCGAACGGTAACATCAGTGGGAAACGGCTAAAATGAAAAGCCTGTCCCCATGCTGACAGGCCTTTCAAATTTCTTACTGGTCAATCAATATTGTTTACCTATCACCATCCTTAATAACAGCCATCTTTTGCCTCGAAATTCCCTCCACCGCGCCACTGTTAAGGTCCATTTGAACCCAGCGCGCATCACTGTCAATAATATTTTGACAAGTCCAGACAATGCCTTCTTCTGTATCCAGAACCATCGCGGGCATTCTCAAATCCGCATCCTGCCACATTAACATTTTACCCAGATATTTCTTGGCCGTCAAAGGCTTGTCCCCATTCTTCGCCAAATCAGCTTTCACCCATAACGGCTTACCGTCCTGAAGATTCTGACACGTCCAAACAATACCGCGCACCCTGTCAAGCACCATGGCAGGCGTTCTAACATTAACGATAGCCCGCCCTTCCATCATCACCATCTGATACCGGCCATCCTGTTTTTCTTCAACACTTTTTTGAGCAAAAAGGGGCCCACTGAAACAAAAAATACCAATAACAAGCAACCCGATTGTTTCCTTCTTCATGCTTCCCTCCTCTTATAAACTTCCATTATTCCGCCAACTCCGGCTCCGTTTACTAAAACGAAAATCGTTCATAGTAGATCCGCTCTCTCGATATGCCAAGGTCAGGCAAGATCTTCAGCATAGATTTCATCATCAAGGGCGGGCCGCATACAAAAGCATCCCGCTGAGCGGCATCAGGGCATAGCTCCCGGATCAGATCTGCGGTAATAAAACCTTTACGGCCTTCCCATGCCGGATCATCGTACATAACATAATACGCCTTAACGTGCGCGTACCGCCGCATTAACTCATCCAGCTCCGCTTTAAGCGCAATGGTCCTGAGGTTCTGATTGCCGTAAAAAATAGCCACATCCTTACCCATGTCTGCGAACTTTTCAGCCACCGACCTGATCGGCGCCACGCCCACGCCGCCGCCTATCAAAAGAACTTTATCGCGTTTTGTGCGATCAACCGTAAATATGCCGAAAGGGCCATCAATCATCACCGGCGTGCCTGGAGGCAGCAACGGCAGCCTCGCGGTATAATCCCCGAGCTTCTTGACAGTAACGCGCAAATAATCCGGATTATGAGCGCAGGAAAACGAAAAAGGATGTGCCTCAAACCAAAAACCTTTTGCCAAAAAACGCGGCATAAAAAACTGTCCGGCTGTAATCTTAAAAGCCCGGAGGTCTCTTCCTCCGATATAAACCGAAACAGCATCCTCAGTTTCTTTGACCACTTTCTGAACGTACAGCCCATGCCGGCAAAGATAAAACACCGGGCGCAGCAACCTGAAATAAAAGAATACTCCGAGGAACAATCCATATAGCATGCCCCAATACCATTTAAAATAATGAGAATCCGTCAAGTCCGCTCCTATGGTCAATTCATGGGCAAACGCCAGCAGGATCACGCCGTAAATGCCCGCGTGAATTAAAAACCATACCTCATACTTAACGGCCTTCCGCACCCTTTCAAAGAGCATAAATAACACCACCACAAAAACACCATACGCAACGCCGGCCGGCAGCATATCCTTCCATGTCATAAACTGGGCCAGCTGCCCCCAAAAACTCTGCCCAGCGCCGCTGGCAAACCCAAAGGCCAAAAAAGCGGGGTGGCTCAAAATACATACGGCAGCAAAATAACCCACCCAGCGATGCACTCTCGTCAACCAATCAAACCCCCACGCCCGCTCTACCCACGGAGCCCCGCTTAACAATAAAAACTGAGACAAAATGGCATACGTCCCCCAAAGTCCTGTCAACCGGCCGGCTTCAAGATAAAAATTCGTATCATGCGCTGTCAACCGCGATTGAAGCGTTAAAAACCAAAAAAAAGATACCATAAGAAAATTCGCTATAAAAAACAAACAAGGCAAAACACGTTTCATATTGATCAACCCTTCTGATTAAACCCGGATTGTGCACTAACCGTATTTTATCGACGATATCGTCTGCACAAAAATACGCGCGATAACTTTAACTGGCCTTCCGCAGTCACAATACGAACAAACAACGACGTGCTGATCCTGGTCAAACCGGCCCCAATCTTTCTATCAATAAAAAACAGGTTCCCTGACCCGATCCGGCCAGGAGACGGCAGCCTGCATTAACTTTTATATTGAAAAAACAACATCCCTGCCTGATAAAATTACCGCAAGGCGCGTTATGATCCATGGCATATGCATGATATGGCCATTGGGAAAACCAGCGGAGGAACAATCAGGT
>JBAXBM010000253.1:0-3271 GCA_037141995.1 Candidatus Omnitrophota bacterium | reverse complement strand
GTCAGCACATCGCTATTCCCTTTTGCTCAAAATCAGATCGTAATGATTTATGCCACAAAAAATCAACTGGCTCCACAGATCATTGCTGTGCTTTTAGTGTTTTTGATAGGGCCCGCGGAAGAAATTTTCTGGCGGGGATTTGTTCAACAACGTTTATCCACTATTTACGATCAGCAAAAAGGTTATATTTTTGCGACGTGTCTTTATGCCATGGTTCATATATACGCGATGAATTTCATGCTTTTTATGGCTGCGTTAATTTGTGGTGCATTCTGGGGATATTGGTATAAAAAAACAGGATCTCTGTGGGTTGTGATGATATCTCATGCTCTTTGGGATGTAACGATTTTTATTTTATTCCCAATTAAATAAATCAGACACTGTATTATCTGAAAAGGCCCCCTGCGTTTGATAGCACAATTTTTATTGAAAAATGAGGGATAAATTAATGAGAGAATATTTAGATGATTATTGTGAGTGTTTCTATAATAGATTGCGGGAAAATGCCGAAAAAGACAACGGCCAGCAAGCACAAAATAAGAAGAATGACACCGCACAAATGAATGTTGATGGGTGCTGCTGATAAAGGCGCATCAAAAAACATGGCTTTGATAATTTTTAGATAATAGAAAAATGCGACCACACTATTGGTAACAATAGCTCCAGCTAACACATAGTGTGACGTATTAACAGCAGCCATTGTAACAAGAAACTTTGCCATAAAGCCTGCTAATGGCGGTAACCCTGCCAATGACATCAAAAAAATAGAAAATATTGCGGCGGCTAATGGCGCACGCCGTCCCATTCCTTGATAAGTAATGATATCAGAAGACTCCCCCACGCTCAAGAAAGCGGCACAGGCAAAAGCGCCCATATTCATAAAGGCATAAATAATAAGATAAAAGAAAGCAGCATTAAGGCCCATAGTGCCGGAGGCAATTCCGGCAAGAATGTATCCTGCCTGAGCCACGGATGAAAAAGCCAGTAGTCGCTTGACACTTGTTTGATGAAACGCGGCAAGATTACCCATTGTCATGGTTGCAATGGCCAGAATCACCGCAATCCAGGTCCAATTTGATGTTATAAATACGGTATAGGTGAAGAAAATTTTAATGAACAACGCAAATCCAAGGGCTTTTGGCCCAATGGAAAAAAAAGCTGCCACAGGCCATGGGGCGCCTTCATAAACATCTGCCACCCACATATGAAATGGGACTAAAGACGCTTTAAAAGCAATCCCCGCGAAAACCATTATGGCGGCTAAGATTAAAGACGGTTGATATTGACCGCTTTCAGCTAAACGCAACCCGATACCTGAAAGATCTAACGTTCCCATAAGACCATAAACCAGTGAAATACCATATAACATGATCCCTGTTGAAAGAGATCCGAATAAGAAGTATTTCAGGCCCGCTTCTGTTGAATAAAAATCTTTTTTAAAAGAACACGCGAGGATATAAGAAATGATCGATAAAGTTTCAACGCCAAGATAGATCAAAAGGAGGTTCCCTGCGCTAACGGTAAGCATCATGGCAATAGTAGCTACCAGCAGAAAAAAATAATATTCACCCTGATTCTCATGATCAGGCCAGTTGAATCCCATTGACATGAGAACGGCAGAAGCCGCGCACAAGAGAACAAATGTCCGCATAAAAAAGCTGAATAAATCACAGCTGATCATGCCGGAAAAAATTAATCGCGACACTTCCATAGTTCCGGGCAAAACTATAATCGCTATTAAAATAGCCAGTATCGCCATGAACCCAAGAATTTTCCGATTGATCTCGAATAAGTCAGCAAGAAGAATTGTTAAACCAGCTGTCAGGAGTATTAATTCCGGGAAAATAAAATGTAATGAGTGGATCATAATAATTTCACCAAATTGCTAATTGCAGTTTCCTGGAATTGCAAAACGATGCCAGGATAAAATCCAAGAAGGAATGTCAAAATAACTAATGGTAATAAGAGAATAACTTCTGCCCTGTTCATGTCCAGCCAAATGATATTTTCATGCGGTTTATTCCAAATGATTTTTTTAATCATAACTAAAAACAGTGTGACCATTGCAATAAGTCCGCCAGCTCCGATGATGCCAGTTATAGGAAATTGTTTAAAAATACCGGCCAATGTCAAGAATTCGCCAACAAAGCCGCTTAAACCAGGCAGTCCTAATGAAGCCAATGCCATTAAAGTCAGGAAAAAAGCATATACAGGCATGGTTGATGATAAACCGGAAAAAGCAGTGATTTCACGTGTATGCGAACGTTCATATAAAATGCCTACCAACAAAAACATGGCGCCAGTAATAATCCCATGATTAAACATTTCAAGAATAGCACCATTAAAACCAGCGCTGTTCATTGCCGCAAGGCCTAATAAAACAAATCCCATATGGCTTACGGATGAATAGGCAATCATTTTCTTGAAATCAGTTTGCGCGAAGGCAGCGCAGGCACCATAAATTAAATTTACAGCTCCCAATAACCCCAGGGGCCAGGCAAATATCACAATGGCGTCAGGAAAAAAAGGAAGGCATATCCTGAATAACCCGTACGTCCCCATCTTGAGCAAGACCCCGGCAAGGATCACGCTCACAGGGGTTGGTGCTTCAACATGTGCATCCGGAAGCCAGGTATGAAAAGGGAAAACTGGGATTTTGACAGCGAAGCCGAAGAAAAATAAAAGGAACAGGATGCATTGGACAGTCACATTGATCCGTATGCCGGGATTCACTAATTCGATCATATTAAAGGAGTGCGGCGTTACTGTAAAATAAACTCCAAGAATAGCCAGTAACATCACAACAGAACCAGCGAGTGTATAAAAAAAGAATTTCCATGCGGCGTATTCCCGACGTGCACCTCCCCATATCCCGATCAGAAAAAACATCGGGATCAAGACTGTTTCCCAAAAAATATAAAAAACAACCAGATCAAGGGCAAGAAAAGTTCCGAGCATCCCTGTCATAAGAATCTGATAAACAAGAAAATATTCTTTAACTTGTTTGAGAGGCAGAACCGGGTAGGGAGTTAAAAAATGATCAAAATCACCGGAAAAGAACACTAAGCGGTACTCGTAACTGGAGAGCAGCGGAACCATGAACAAAAAAGCTGCCAGGATTAGGGTGATCCACGGGACGGTTTGACTTATGTGATCCTGCGGCAGCGGGCGGGTTTCAGCAGTAGGAGCTGACTCAACCTGGACGGGTAAGTTGCGCCAGACAGCATTTTTTTTCTCGAGAACGTCATAGATCCAAATTAACGAGATCGAA
>JBAXBM010000252.1:0-3312 GCA_037141995.1 Candidatus Omnitrophota bacterium | reverse complement strand
AACATCAGGATAAAAAATAAAATTTCCATCCCTAAAAAACAGGCCCCTCTTATTTTTTAACACCTTAACGCCATGCAAAATCTCAGCCTTTTTATTCGCCCTGGCAAACGTGAACATCCCCATCTGCTGTCCGCCCCGGTCTTCCAGCGTCCCTGCCATCGATTCAAGCCATCCGGTAAACTTGCCATCCGTATCCCGGACCGGCTCACCCTGCGGCGTGAATTTGAGCAACCCCAGAATACCGCAACGCAGAATACCCTGCTCTTGCGGCGACCCCGACCCCAGCCAACTGAGCAAAAGCCCGCCGATCATGGCCCCTGCCTGCCAAATGCCGCCAAGGTCTGCGGTCCAAAACCCTATAAGAAGCGCATTAAAAATATTATTCATCGTGAACAATGATTTTATACCATTCTTGATACCTGATACCGGCAAGGTTTCGCCAGCTCCAGGAATAGTGCCGTCCAATTGCCTCCCGGCCTGCTTTAACAAAGCATCCATCGCCATCAGCTCGGTAGCAGGGGGCTCTCCTTTGGCATCTGCCACCATCTGACTCATCGCTTCATGAAGATCAACCGTATCCAAAATCTCCGGGTGTTCAATAGGACCAACATGAGGAAGCCCCTTTTTCTCCCGGCGAAACACCCCGAACCCAACCGCACCCAAAACACCCAATATCCCGCCGATGATCCAGCCGGCCTTATTCCCCGCGCCGCCCTGAACCACCGCCGACCCGCCAGACAGATCCAACGGTATGGCCGCAGGTGTTTCCGGAGCTGCAACCTCTGCCACTGACGGCACTGCCGGCATCAATTTTGCCATGACTGAAGACGGAATAACCCCCTTGATCGACAGGATGGTCCCTGCTGCCACATGACCCACCACCCGGCCACCCGACACCCGGCTGACAGCACCATCTTTCCCCCACATATTGCCGGCCAGAGACGACCGGCTGTAGGCCTGCGGATCAGCTTCCTTAAAAGCAACCCGCACCTGCTCAACGGCCTGGCCGTACGTTTCACCGGCTGCCAGCTGGACCAGGGTCGACTGCCCGTCAGCCGACGGACTGAATACCGCAGCCCCCGCTGCCTGGGGCATTGATACAAGCCCGCCCAGCGATAAAAGGATCGCAAGAACACCGGTCTTTAGGAAATGTCGAAAATATCCCTTTTTTCCCGGCACAGCAGGCAGCGGCTTGGCCGGCGTCAGGATCAGCGGCGCGCGCACCATGCCCGGCCCCACATCAATCCCGGCATACCCCGCGCGCTCAACGTAAATGCCCGACGTTGCAACCCCGCTGAGAACAACCCCGCCTGAAAAATATTTGCGCGGCAACACCGCGCCGTCAGCAGGATCCGCCTCTTCCCGAATATAGGCATAAACCCCGTCGCGCATGGCATGGACATACCGGTCAAATACATTTTCACGCCAGGCCAGCGGCACATCATTGATCCCGGCCACTTTGTTGCGCCCGACATACCCCGTACCCAGCGTTCCCTCGGCCCAATGCCGTTTATACCATGTCGCCAGGACCAGGGCTGTATACACCTGCCGCACCGGTGCAAACAATTTATCCTCATTAACCTGTCGCCGCAATTCAGGCAGGATAATTTCACGAAACACATCCGTATAAATTCGGGAGATCCCTTCCGCCTGCCCATCGCCCCCGTTATGCCGCGACAACTGATAATCCGCATCTGTCAGGACGTCCAACGCCGTATACGTCACAAAAACACTGTCCTCCCGCGTAAAAACCTGCGCCGCCGCCGGAACAATCCACACCTTATTAGCCATATCCATAGGCACATCACGGGTCCCGTATTTTTCATACGCCCGGCGATAAACTTCTTTCCAGAACTGCGCCCCCAACGGTTTTTCCGGATACGTTAATGTCGCCGCCGCCTGCTTGAGCCAGTAATCCTGCTCCAGCAAAACCTTGCCCATATCCGTGGTCGCAAAAACATCAGGAATAATCCTGTCTTTTTCACAGGGAGACAGGTTCACCCACAGATCTTCATCCGGCACCGCCAGCGACGCCACAAAAAACCGGCTCAACCGCGTGATCTCGCGCTGAAGAAGGTTCCCGGACAACCCGCTTTCTCCCTTATCAACCAGAAGGTCAAACTTAAACGGCTCTTTGGCGTAGACACGTATCCCCTTCATCAGCAACGGTTTAAATGCCGGTGACGGCACAACCATCTTCTCTGATATACGAACGCCGCCCATCATCTGCGCGTGTGCCGGCCGATCCATTCCCAGCGTATTCAACACAAATGCCACCAAAACAATCCAGCCAATCACCTTTAACCGCCCCCAATACCCCATAAATCCCCCGTCAATAAAAATACCCAGCGCTCTCCGTCCGACGGAAAATGCTGGGCCTCACTGTCCAGAAAATACAAAAACCCAATTCTCCATTCAAGGAAAATTGGGCTTCTGCGTCCCCCCTGACACCGCACCATACGCCATCGCCAGCGCGGCACGTCAGGTTGTTTTAAATATACCCGATGAAAATGCCTGTGTCAAGGGGGCTGAAAGATTCTATTTTCTACGACGGAAAACTGAGCAAAAGGACGAATTCGCCCAAGGGGGCGTGGGCGGTGAAGCGGGCGTGGAGGATGCTGGCTTTATCTTCAAGGCGTTCTTCGAATTTCTTGGTGATCTCGCGGGTGATAACGATCACAGGGTCTCCCAGAACTTCTTCAATATCCTTAAGCGACTTTAAGAGGCGATGTGGGGATTCGTAGAAAACAACGGTGCCGCCAATGCGCAGGGCATCCTCAATCTTGCGCCGGCGGGCACCCGGCTTGACCGGCATGAAACCCATGAACGCAAAGCGGTCTGTGGGAAGTCCGGATAATGACAGCGCGGCGATGCAGGCACAGGCACCAGGGATAACCGTCACCTCAACCCCATTATCGCGCGCCAGGCGCACCAGGCGAAAGCCCGGATCACTGATACCCGGCGTGCCGGCATCTGAAATAAGGGCAATATTCTTCCCTGCCTTAAGAAGATCCAGAATATGCGCGGCACGTGACGTTTCATTGTGTTCAAAACAGCTGATCAATGGTGCGGTAATGCCATACTCCTTGCACAGGATACCGCTATGCCGCGTATCTTCCGCCGCGATGAGATCAACAGACTTTAGCACCTCAATGGCGCGTAACGTTATGTCTTTAAGATGACCAATGGGAGTTGAAACGATATACAACATTAAAAAACCGCCGATGGATTATTCAAGAATACACCTAACACCTTGCGTGCTCGCCGCGCCGAGCGCCGAGTGCTTTTTCGCCTGGAACGAGGGGGTTTATC
>JBAXBM010000251.1:0-3346 GCA_037141995.1 Candidatus Omnitrophota bacterium | reverse complement strand
ACCCTTCGGTCGGGCTTATTTTATGTAAAGATCACAGTAAAGAGGTTGTTGAGATAGCGATGAGCCGGGCGGCTTCTCCTATGCAGGTTTCGTTGTATAAGACCGAGATCATTGATCAGAAATTATTAAAGAAGCGCTTGCATGGATTGCCATCACCACTTTAAAAAACAACTCCCCATCAACCTCATTTCCAACGTCAGGTATTTTGCCCTTAACGTGGAAGGGTACAGGGGTGTTGGGGACATGTACCGCATTCGCCGTAGCGAATCCGGTACGTGTCCCCAAGATTCGCAATTTCGCCCATAACGCCCATCATCATGTGAAACGCGCATTCTCATGTTTAACCCGAATTTATATGATATACTTTTCCAATAATCAACACCCCCGGGCCCGCCGGACTGATCCCCGGCCCATGACACAACCATTTTACGATCACACCATTATCACCGGGCGTGGCGGTAACAATAAAAACGGGTATTGCGTACGTGTTCTCGAGATATTGTATAATTATAATTTGAATTATTGAGGCGTAGCGGAGTGGGGAGACCTGACACTATTATTTCCGAAGGGTACAGGGGTGTTGGGGACATGTACCGCATTCGCCGTAGCGAATCCGGTACGTGTCCCCAAGATTCTCAAGATTTCAAGTGGGGTCAGACATGACAGAAGATGGAATAAAAAAGATTCTTGGACAGGGTGAAGGCATTGCTGTTGAATTTAAGGAATGCCGTACCGCTTTAAACAAGAATGTTTTTGATACAGTGTGCGCATTTCTGAATAGAAATGGCGGCGAGCTTTTGCTTGGTGTCAGGGATAATGGAGATATATCAGGGATCGATAAAGGGTGTGTTGAACAGATCAGGAAGAATTTTATTACAACAGTCAATAATCCGGAAATGATCAGCCCTGCGTTTTATTTGACAGTTGAGGAGGTAGAGGTTTCCGGGAAACCTGTTTTATATATTTATATTCCGGAAAGTTCCCAGGTGCATCGTTGCGGGGGGAAGATATTTGACCGTAATGAAGATGGCGATTTTAATGTCACAGTCAACACGAATCTTGTTACCGCGCTGTATATACGAAAGCAGTTGGCTTATTCTGAAAACAAGGTTTTCCCTTTTTTAACCATCAATGATCTTTCGCCTCATGTGATTGCGCGTGTGCGTAAGCTCGCGGGATTATATAACCCGGGCCATCCGTGGATTGAGATGTCGGATGAGGAGTTTGTAAAAAGCTCTCAGCTTTATCTCAAAGATTATCAAACCGGGAAAGAGGGGTTGACGCTGGCCGCCGCACTTCTTCTTGGTAAGGACGATGTCATTTTATCTGTTTTGCCGCATTTTCGTACCGATGCGATCTTGAGAAAGAAGAATGTTGACCGCTATGATGACCGGGACGATATTCGTACTAATCTTGTGGATAGCCACGATCGGTTGATGGCTTTTGTGGCCAAGCATTTACCGGATACATTTTTTATTGAAAAGACACAGCGGATCAACTTGCGTGATCATGTCTTTAGAGAGATTGTTTCAAATTTACTGATCCATCGGGAGTTTATCAATCCTTTTCCTGCAAAATTGGTGATTGAAACAGATCATATCTTTACAGAAAACAGCAATAAACCCCATGGGTACGGCTTGATCGATCCTGCAAACTTTTCTCCCTTTCCAAAAAACCCTGTTATCGCGAGATTTTTCAAACAGATTGGGTTGGCAGAGGAGCTTGGATCAGGTGTACGGAAACTTGTCAGGTTTGGAAAAGAATATTTTGGTGTAGAGCCGCAATTTTTTGAGAAAGATATCTTCAGGATGGTTGTTACTTTTGACAAGGATATTCAGAAAAGTACCCAGAGAAGTATCCAGAAAAGTACCCAGAAAAGTACCCAGAAAAGTACCCAGAAAATCCTGGAGATCGTGAAGCAGGATGCCAGTGTCACGCGTATACAAATTTCCCAACAGACAGATTTGAGTGATGCGGGTGTAAAGAAGCAGTTGAAAAAGTTGCAGGATATGGGTCTTTTAAAGAGAGTCGGCCCGGACAAGGGCGGGCATTGGGAAGTGATGCAGGACATTTCTGCAAGTACCCGGAAGAGTGACCAGAAAAGTACCCAGAAGAGTACCCAGAAAATTCTGGAAATCGTGAAGCAGGATGCCAGTCTCACGCGTGTGCAAATTTCTCAACAGACAGGCTTGAGCGATGCGGGCGTAAAGAAGCAGTTGAAGACGTTGCAGGCTTTGGGGCTCTTGAAGAGAGTTGGCCCGGACAAGGGCGGTCACTGGGAAGTGCTGTGTCTGTGAGTGGCAACAATGTCGGGGGCTGATGAATATTGAAATGTTGTAATTATAACTTAAATTCTTGAGGCGTAGCGGGATGGGGAGACCTGACACTATTATTAAGGGGAGCTCAACGACTCGGCTGAGACTTTATCGTTCTTTCTATTTGCAGTACAAGACAATTCATCCGACAGAGTCGGTCAAATTCCAGGAAAAGATTAAAAAGTCTACCTCTCAGATTCATCCGACAGTCTCGGATGAATTGGCAATATCATCAGATCTTATCAATCGGTTTTCGCTTGGCTGGTCTCATTATGTCGTGCTTTTGACTATTGATAATCCTGATGAACGTCGATTTTATGAGATCGAGGCTACTTCCAGTAGTTGGAGCGTGCGGGAGTTGGAACGCCAGATCGCCAGCTCTTTTTACGAGCGCCTGGCATTGAGCCGCGACAAGAAGGGTATTCGTCGCTTGTCGCGCAATGGCCAGACTGTTGAGAAGTCCGCGGATATAATAAAAGAGCCACTGGTGCTTGAGTTTCTTGGAATAGAAGAGAAGTCCAGTTATAGCGAAGAGGGGCTGGAAACAGCCATCATCGACAGGATCGAACAGTTCCTTCTTGAACTGGGTAAGGGGTTTCTTTTTGAAGCTCGTCAGAAGCGGTTCACCTTTGATAATGATCACTTTTATGTGGATCTTGTTTTTTATAACCGCCTTTTGCACTGTTATGTCCTTCTGGATCTAAAGCGCGACAAGCTAACACACCAGGATCTGGGGCAAATGCAGATGTATGTTAATTATTTCGATCGTCATGTAAAGACTGAAGAAGAGTTGCCTACCATCGGTATTGTGCTCTGCCATAGCAAGAACAACTCCCTGGTTGAGCTAACTCTGCCGAAAGATGCCAACATTTTCGCCTCAAAATACCAGTTATACCTTCCATCAAAAGAAGTTTTGAAGGCCCAGCTGGAGAAGATTGAAGCGGAGTTGGATGCGGAATGATCCTCGGCCGTGTAAAGACGAGGCACCGCCTCGTCTCTGCCCATGACACAACAAATTTTACCGTCGGTAC
>JBAXBM010000250.1:0-3356 GCA_037141995.1 Candidatus Omnitrophota bacterium | reverse complement strand
CGCATTTGAGGATGGAAACCTTGAGCCCCCGGGATTCCAGGAGCTTTCCAATCGAGGCGGAGGCGATACCTTTGCCTAGACTGGAAACCACGCCGCCCGTGACAAAAATATATTTGCTCATAGTAAACCTTTACCGCTGGCAGGAAGAAGCGCCGCACCCCAAGCGCAAGAACAATTGTAGTTCAGGCCGGCTTCCCTTCCAACAAATATTTGCTTTTGTTTTGGGGAATACCCGCCGGATATTTCCCCGTATAACAGGCATGGCAGAACGCGCCGCCGTCTTTCATGACCGACAACATCCCTTCCAGGCTGAGATACTGCAGGGAATCCACCTCGATAAAATCCGCAATCTCCTGGATTGTCTTGCCATGAGCCACAAGCTCTTCTGTCGACGGAAAATCAATGCCGTAAAAACAGGGGGAAACAATGGGCGGGCACGTGATGCGCATGTGAATCTCTTTTGCCCCCGCCGCACGGATTTCCCGGACACGGCTGCGGCTGGTCGTGCCGCGGACAATAGAATCCTCGACGACAACAACCTTCTTGCCGCGGATAACATCACGGATCGGATTTAATTTGACGCGCACGCGAAAATCCCTCAAGAACTGCGACGGCTGGATAAACGTGCGGCCGATATAATGATTGCGGATCATCCCGACTTCATACGGCAACTTCAACTGCTCGGCGTACCCGAGCGCCGCGGAAACTCCCGAATCAGGAATGGGCATAACAAAATCAACCCCCGGCGCCGGCGCTTCCTTGGCCAACTGGGCGCCAAGCCGCTTTCTCACAAGGTATACATTATCATCAAATATATGGCTGTCCGGACGGGCAAAATAAACATTTTCAAAAACACACTGGGCCTTCTTGGCTGCAGCTTTCCCCGGCAGGAAAACAGATTCCAGCTTGCTGCCCCGGATAATAACCACCTCACCCGGCTCAATCTCGCGGACAAAATCCGCCTTGATCAAATCCAGCGCACATGTTTCACTCGCCAGGACATAACCGTCGCCGAGCTTCCCCAGCACAAGAGGACGAAATCCCTGGGGATCCCGGGCGCCGACCAAAACATCCTCAACCATAAAAACAACGGAAAAAGATCCCTGCAATTGCGCCAGGACATCCACAAACCACTTCTTATAATCACCGTTGGGCGTTTTGACAAGGAGATGAACCAGTATTTCCGAATCCATCGATGTCTGAAAAATAGACCCGCCATCCTCAAGCCGGCGGTATAAATCTTCGGTATTGGTTAAATTACCATTATGCGCAACAGCAATCGGCCGATTCCGGTGTGTGACCAGAAACGGCTGACAGTTTTTTATATTGCTTGAACCTGTGGTGGAATAGCGCGTGTGCGCAATGGCTGTCCTGCCCTTGAGCGACTGAAGCTCTTCTTCGCCGAAAACATCAAAAACAAGCCCGCGGTCCTTGATGATGTGAACATTGCCGTCATAGGTGGCAATGCCGGAGGCTTCCTCTCCCCGGTGCTGAAGCGCGTATAATCCCAGATAGGCGATCTTGGATGCTTCCGGGTGATCAGAGATTCCAATGATACCGCACATAAACAATGACCTTTTTAGCCCGGAGCGAAAACATCATTGCCGGGAGAATCGCGCACAATCAAAAATTAACTGCGGCTGTAATACGACTGCAGGGATTCCACAGAAAACCCTTCTTTCAAACTGGCCTCAATGCCATGAACCGCGGCCCATGCGCCCTGAAGCGTGGTGATGCAGGGGATCGCGTGACGGATCGCCATGGAACGGATCCGGCGCATATCCGACTGGCTCTTTTTGCCAGAAGGCGTATTGATGACAAGGTTGATCTCGCTCTTTTCAAGCAGCGCCAGCACATTGCGCTCTCCTTCACCGGTCTTGTCAAGGATGAGAGCGGCCACGCCGCTGGAACGAAGGACTTTTGCCGTCCCTTTGGTCGCGTAGATCTTGAAACCCAGATCATGAAGCCTTTTGGCCATGAACGCGATATGCCGCTTGTCATTCTCATTGACACTGATAAAGACCGAACCTTTTTTGGGCAGTCCCTGGTTGGCCGCCACCTGGCTCTTGGCAAATGCCGCGCCGAACGTCGGCGCCATGCCCATAACCTCACCCGTCGACTTCATCTCGGGGCCGAGGATAATATCAACACCTGAAAAACGCGAAAACGGCAGGACACATTCCTTGACGGCAACCTGTTTCAAATGTTCGATGTCCGGCAACGCAGGAAAATCACATAATTTTTCGCCGGCCATGATGCGCGCGGCGATTTTGGCCAAAGGCACGCCGATGGCCTTTGAAACAAACGGCACGGTGCGCGAGGCGCGCGGATTAACTTCAAGGACAAAAACTTTTTCGCCTTTGACCGCGAACTGAATATTAAGCAGGCCAATCACATTCAATGCCAGGGCAATGCGCCGGGTACTTTCCTTGATTTCAGTGAGAATACTCTCACTCAGGGTATGCGGCGGCAGGACACAGGCCGAATCACCGGAATGGATTCCGGCATTCTCGATATGCTCCATAATACCGGCCACAAAAACGTCTTTGCCGTCGGCAACCGCGTCCACGTCAACTTCCATGGCGTCTTCAATAAATTTATCAATCAAAATGGGATGGCCCCGCGAAACATCCGCCACCTCATCAATGAAAGTCAGCAGGGTTTCTTCGTCAAAAACAATGCGCATCGCGCGCCCGCCCAGGACATACGACGGGCGGACCAAAACCGGATACCCGACACGCGATGCCGCCGCAATCGCGTCATCTGTCGAAACCGCCGTGGCATTGGACGGCTGGGCGATCTTGAGCTGGTTCAACAGCGCCGAAAAACGCTCGCGGTTTTCCGCCACATCAATAGAATCCACACTCGTGCCAATGATCGGCACGCCCGCCTGCTGAAGCCGGCGCGCCAGATTGAGCGGCGTCTGTCCGCCGAACTGGACAATCACCCCGTCAGGCTTCTCGACATCCACGATGTTCATCACATCCTCAAAGGTGAGCGGTTCAAAATAAAGGCGGTCGGAGGTGTCATAATCCGTCGATACCGTCTCAGGGTTGGAATTGACCATGATGGTCTCAAACCCGCGCGCCTTTAAAGCGAATGCGGCATGGCAGCAGCAGTAATCAAATTCAATCCCCTGGCCGATACGGTTGGGGCCGCCGCCCAGGATCATGATCTTTTTACGCGGCGATTTCGCGGCCCTGGACAATTTTTCATTCTGAAGGATCGCTTCATCTTCCGTTTCATACGTCGAATAAAAATAAGGCGTGTACGCTTCGAATTCAGCGGCGCAGGTATCAACAACCTTGAACGTGGCCACAACACCGGCCTCTTTACGCCATTTACGGACATCCGCC
>JBAXBM010000249.1:0-3412 GCA_037141995.1 Candidatus Omnitrophota bacterium | reverse complement strand
CAGCGCCCGCCTTTTTCAAAGATGGCTTTAAGGATCGCGAGTTCAGCCACCAGGGTTTTACCTGAAGCGGTGGGTACCGCCAGGATTACGTTTGTGCCGTTAAGCACCCCGGCGTGGATGGCGTCAGCCTGGGGCGGATGGAGCA
Source organism: Candidatus Omnitrophota bacterium (assembly GCA_037141995.1). Classification (GTDB taxonomy): domain Bacteria; phylum Omnitrophota; class Gorgyraeia; order Zapsychrales; family Fredricksoniimonadaceae; genus Fredricksoniimonas. The sequence continues at coordinate 3,267 of JBAXBM010000249.1, read as the reverse complement.
TGGTGATACCGCCGGCCAGGAGGACCTGGCGGTAGGCCGGCGGGAAGTTGTACTGGACAAGGAGCTCTTCAAAATTCATAAGTGACGTCATTCTAGACCCTGTTATTTGAGGCGTCAATTATTATCCGTCATTTACGGCGTTGACAAATGACAAATTCTGGCGAAAATGAAGAGGAGCATTAAGACAATAACACGGAGGTATTATGCAGCTGCCTTTAGAACTGATCATGAAGAACGTTGATAATAAAGCAGAAATCGAAGCGGTCGTTCAGGAAAAGCTTGTAAAGCTGGAACATGCTTGCGATCATATTATCAGTTGCCGCGTTTTTATCGAACAGAACCCGACCCATCAGCACGCCCGTCATTCCTATCATGTCCGTATCGATATCCGTATGCCCCCGCATCACGAGATCGTGGTCAAGCGGGATTCCGGCCACAAAGCGCATGATAATTTGTCGGCCGTTGTGCGGGATGCGTTCATTGCTGTCAGGCGTCAGGTTGAGGTTGTTGTTGACCGTCAGAAAAGAAAAGTCAAGTCGCACACGCTGGCGCGTATGATTCCGTCTAAATTGCGCAAGGCGCTCAGGATGGAAGAATAAATTGCTGATCAGCAGGGGCGACGGGCTTTGGCCCCGCCCCTGCCTGTTATGAATCTTATCCTTCTTTTCCCTTCGGATTTTATTCCCGGTACAAACAGGGTGGTTCTTGCTGGGCGCCGGCATGCCCATGTGACGGCTGTTCATCGGGCCGTGGCCGGAGATGTGCTGGCTGTCGGCTTTGAGAACGGGCAAATGGGCCAGGGCGTTGTCTTCAGGTTAACAGGCAGCGCGCTTGAGATGGATGTCGTTCTGACAGAAGCCCCGCCAGCGAAAATCCCTGTGATCCTCGCCGTGGCATTGATACGGCCGCCTGTTTTTCGGCGAGTCTTGCAGACAGCAGCGGCCATGGGTGTTGAAGCGATCCATGTATTTCACGCCTGCCGGGTTGAAAAAAGTTTCTGGCTAAGTACAGCCCTTAAAGAAAGTGATGTTCGGGAGCAAGTGATCCTCGGCCTTGAGCAGGCAAGAGATACGATTTTGCCGGAAGTTGTGTTCCACCCGTCTTTCAGGCTTTTTTCGGAAAATGTTTTACCGGTCTTATTAAAAGGGCGCACAGGATTTGTCGGTGATCCGTCCGGTGGAAAACAAGATATTTTTTTGCCCGGTCCCAAAGTACTTGTTATTGGGCCTGAAGGAGGGTTTATCCCGCGGGAACTGGATGCTTTCGCTTCGGCCGGATATGCCGCGATTGGCCTTGGGCCCAGGATACTCAGGGTTGAGACTGCCGTGGCCGCGTTTCTTTCCAGGTTTGTTTAACCCGCATTTTCCCACAGACAGAGGGAATGCCGGTCAAATTGTTTCCTGAAAAAAATGTGGAATAAGCATGAATGGCTGTGATAGAATAAACCAGATTTTTTTGATAATAGTACTATTCCCAATGATTTCCGTTTCTTCTTCGTCGAGAGGCAAGGATATTTCATGAAAAGATGTCCGCAGTTACTTTTTATCTTTTCCATATTGTATTTATTTTCTTGCCATATTCTTCTGGCGGCACCTGCTCCTGTAAATGTTGCAGTTCAGCCTCAAGCGGTGCGTCCTTTTTCACCGGAAGATGAAAAAGCTTTGGCCGCGCTTTCGGCGCGTTCTGAAAAGATTTACGCGCAGATCAAATCTTTGTCCGAAGACAGGGAATTGGCCTCTACGGCGAGGACATTTGCCCAGGTCGACAAATTTATTGAGGGGCTGGCCGTTGAGCGCCGTCGGATGATGGCAGATATCGAGCGTCAGAAAAAAGCTGATGAGGCTGCCGCGCTGCAAAAAAGACGTAAAGAAGAACAGGATCTCAGGCGTCAGGCCAAGCCAAAGGTCAAGAGTGTCCCGGCTGTGGCGTTAAAGGCCCCTTCAAGTGAAAAGAAGGTTGTTCCCCAGGTTGATCCGGTCCAGGAGCAACAGAAAAAACTTAAAGCCAAAGCAGAAGAAATTTATCAGCAGGCCCAGAAATCATGGCATGACAAGAATTATGATGCGGCGCGTGATAAATTTCTCGCGCTGGAGAAAGAATCACCTGATTACAAGGAAACAGTTCTTTATCTTACAAAGATAGAGCGCGTTAAAGACGATGAATCTATCCGTACAGAGGAGGCCCGTGACCGGGATGCGATTCAGGCCATGGCGCGCAAGGCCACGACGGTTAATGTTGAAATCCTTGATTTGTCGCGCAAGAGGGAATATGCGGCGGTTGAAACGCGTTTTAATGACCTTGAGGCAATTTTAAAAGATATTCAGGCTGTTAAGACGCGTGTTGAAGATCGCAGGGCCCAATATGCTGTTCGCTGGGACAAGAAAGTCGCCGAACGGCAATCAGATAAAGGGAAAAAGACCAGGGAATCTTCCACGGTTGAAAAGGCCAGGGTTCTTTTTGCTGACGCTCAAAAGTCCTATGATAATCAGGATTACGTTCAGGCGAGGACGCAGTTTGTTGATGCGGTTGCCATGAATCCTGCCTGCCGTAAAGCAGCGGGGGGGTATATTGCCCGCATTGACCGTGTTTTAGCCAAACGGGATTTTGAAGCACAGCGCCTGAAAAAACAGATCAAGCGTGAGGGGACGGCGGCTTTGGATGCGCCGCAGGTTAGGCTCCCCGAGGTTGTCAAACGTGCCGGGGTTGTTTCCGAGCAGGGGAATAGCCTTTTCAGGGCCAGGCGTTATAGAGAAGCCGGTATTAAGTTTGAGGAATTGGCAGAAATCGGGACGCCTTCGGAAAAACGTGCGGCACGGCATTATTTAGCTGTTATTGCCGCAGAACTGGCGAAAGAAAGGCAAGTCTCAGAATCTGAGCGCGGGGCGTTGGAAAACCGGTATTTAAAAGAGCGCAGTTTGAGGGCAAAGGCGTTGGAAAAGCAGGATAAGCAGGATCAGGCCGTGGCTTTACATAAAGAAAAGAAGGCAGCAGTTTCTGCCGGGAGAGGTGCCGGGATTCGCGGAGAGCTGGCCAAGAAAGCGGATCGCCAGCGAGATGCGGAAAAGCGTGCGGCGGCAGAAGAAGCGCGGCAAGTGCGTTTACAGGCGGAGAAATTACGTCAGTCAGCTGTGGCGGCGGATGAAAAAAAGCGGCTGGCCATTCAGAAATTATTGGCAGAACGAAAGTCGGAAAATGAAGCCGCGGCTGTTGCGGCCAGGCTGAAGGAGCAGCGGTTGAATGACCAGAACGATCGGGAACAGCAGGATA
>JBAXBM010000248.1:0-3422 GCA_037141995.1 Candidatus Omnitrophota bacterium | reverse complement strand
GAGTTCCGTTCTGACCCGGTGGCTAGCCTTTAATCAGGTTGGATTCTTTTTTTTTTCTTCGCCAACTCGTCTATGTCAGCTTTTCTTGGCGCACACACTAGTTTTCAAGCTTATTAACAACATCTATTATTTCAAAAGAAAATTCCCGGCAGAAACAACTTTGCGCCCTGTCTTTGCCTCCAATTCCAATCTGGCCCGTTTGGCTATCCCGCCGCCAGTCTTGCCCGCCTCAGCATTCTCAGGAAGACCTTGAGCCTGCACACTTTCAGCAACTTGACGGGTCGATAATTCAGCCAGTGCCGTAAAAATCAATTCAGCCTCGCTCATGTGATCACGCAAATTCTGCGTCTTTAACCCCTTGATCTCCTTGTGCGTCTTTACCGTGACATCCGCCCATTCCTGATGGATGATATTGGTCAAGATGGCGAACTCATCTTCCTTGCCAACACCATGATCTTTCCAATAATCGGTCAACTTATTGCGTGTCTCCTGCCCCATCATTCTTTGCTGGATCCACTTCTCACTACGCCCATGCTGTTTCCATGTATCGCGCGCACGGTCTAACGAACGCGCAGGATCCGCCATTTCCTGCATACGCTCATATCCAACTTTAGCCAGCCATAACTTAATGGGTTCGGCCTTAGGGCTGGGCACAGATTGAACCAGTCGCAATAATGTTTCCGTATCGGCAACATCAGTAAGGTATTTCTTTCCATCTGCCGCCTCTAATTTCAGTTGGTGACAATTTGTCACCGACTGACTTCCCTCTTGGGTTAACCGCTCCTTCAATTTATTCCAATACTTCCTGGCTGTTTGGTAATCATTCTGTTGGATTAAAACCTGGATAATGTCAATCACAGAAAAATACCATAGCTCGACTGATTCATCGTAAATGCGACGAATCTTGAAATTCTCAAATACAGCAGATGCCGATCTTTCAACATCCTTATTCAACCGCACATCAGATTCTTGTTTCATACAATATTCCTTCGTTAGGATTAATTTATCAAGGGCAATATTACAATACCACTCATTTGTGTGTATTGTCAAATGATTTTGAATCCTTTCACACGCCCTACCGGCTGATCACCATGTATTTGATCTTGTTTTTCAAACACAATCGACGACTGCATCGAACGAATTATCACTTAACTTTTTTTATAAGACCAGCCGCCCTCTTTGGAATACCTTTCTGCTAGTCAATATCCTAAAGAATGTGAAGAACTATTTTTAAATTACAAAATCCCAGCCAATCCTTTTTCATCAATAATGTGCAACAACTTCAACGCTGGTCCGGAGGGTTTTTTAGAACCTTGTTCCCAACTTTGAACGGTTTGTACACTTGTATTAATAAATCGTGCAAATGCCGCCTGACTTAGTTTAAATTTTTTACGTAATTCAGCAATAGTCTTTGGAGTATACGGTTTAACATCTTCTAAAGCTAAAGCCCTAATCTCCCGTATTGTTATTTCATTAACTCTGCCTCTTTTATAAAGATCATTCATCGTCTCTAAAACCATGTTTTTAATAGTATTTTCCATTTTTACCCCTACCTGGCAAAGCCACCCTTTTTTTATACAAATGATTTCCCAAATTTGCTTCATACAAGCCTTCTTCAAATTCAGAAATAACACTTAAAAGCATGCATCTGTCATCCTTTGTTTTTTAGCCCAACGATGAAAATATTTATTTTTCAAATAATACATATTCTTAACTATAACACTCCATAATGGACTTTTAAAGTATACTACTCAGTAGCATACATGTCAATCGTCAATTTATCCCGGCCGATGATCAAACAATAAATCAAATTTGATTTTTTGTCAGATGAATTCCAGTACCCTACCGGCTGATCGCCATGTCTTTGATCTTGTTTTTCAGGTGCTTTTTCAAGAGCATGAAATCAAGGATGCCTTGAATGTAGCCGATGCCATAGCCGAAATGGATAGTGACAAAAGCTATGAGGAGGAAGGGGAATAATGAGATGCCGCCGGCGAATGCCAGCTTGAGGGCAACAAGGATATTGGCGGTCACATAGATCAGGACTTCTGCCAGCCATAGCCATTTAAAAAAAAGATTAAACACTGCCGCAACACCAAGAACCACCAGCGATAAAATCAAAAAAGCCGGAACCAACTGCCGCCAGGTAAATATTTTTCCATGTTTTACGGCGGATAATGGCTTAAAATAACCATATTGAAAATACATGATCCAAAGCCTGCTCCAGGAATCCCGCGCATAATAAGATGTCTCGATCCCCGGAATAAGCAACATCTTAAGACCCATTTTTGTCATTCTGTGATTAAATTCATCATCCTGATTCCTGATAAAATCCGTATCAAAATATCCAGCCTTCTCAAAAACCTCCCTGCGGTAACAGCCAAATGGCACTGTATCAACAACACAGGAATCCTTGACGCCAGTACGAAAACTGGAATTACCCACACCAAAAGAACTCGACAAGACCATGGCAATCGCCCTGGCTTGCAACGTATTTGTCAATGCCGGCAATGTCTTAATCACACCGCCGACACAGTCCACCTGATATGTTTCAATCCCCCTGGCACACTGCGAAAGATAATCCCTCTGATAATACGCATGCGCGCCCATAATAATCACCAGATCACCCTTCGCCGCTTTAACCCCATAATTTAACGCGTACGGCGTCGTTTTCTGCGGATTATCAATCAACCGCACCCGGCCGGGATATTCCTTTTCAAATTTAAGAATAATCGTCCTTGTACCATCAACACTTTGCCCGTCAACAATCAAAATTTCATAACGTAACGGATCATAATCCTGAGACAAAAGCGACTTGATTGTTTCAGCAATGAATTGCTCTTCATTACGGCAAGGGACAACAATCGAAATAAATTTATTCACAATGATCTCCTGAAGAAACACATAACAACCTTAATCTTACCGCCCAAAAACAATTTTTTTATAAACTCTTTCTAACAGCCACTGAAAATCCATTTTTAATAAATACATTTGCGAAACATACTCATTGGAATTTCTCTGTTTGTTCAAATAATCCAATAATTGTGTCGCCGGCACAAACCACCCATCTTGGGCCGCTAAATACTGCAATCTTTCTTTAAAAAGCTTATCAACTTTTCCGGACTGATCAACAAACCCATTAGCAAAATGTGTATAAGCAATGCACATACTTGAATTCTTCACTAGCCTATCTACATTTTTACAATCCAACAACTGGTTAAACTCTTCAACCGTATGCCCGTCGCTGGAACTAAACCAATAATTGCTAAATGCATCTTTTGATTTTTCTTTGTACGGCATAAACGGATCATACGCGAGTGTATCTATCCCCATAAAAACACGATTGCGAATATAGCGAATATTGGCTTTGGACTTACCCCGATTTAGTGGACAGTTGCTGGCGAGAGAATTTTAGCATTCTC
>JBAXBM010000247.1:0-3438 GCA_037141995.1 Candidatus Omnitrophota bacterium | reverse complement strand
ATACTCTTTTTTTATCCCCGCTTCACCTCAAACCACAACATTCGATTATATCTCCCGTTTGGTTGCAAGAGTTTGGGTAAAAATGTGACAGCAGAACCCACCAATTTTGCCCTGCCAAAAAGAGCAAAAACAGCTCATTCCCGTTGGTATTTACGTCCCAAATGCTTATTTTGCGTGATTTTCAATGAAATTTTGCGAACCAAGCGTTGTACCTGCCTCAAAATCAACGAACGCACATGAAAACGATGACAACCACTGCCATCAGCAAGCGCATAATTAAAAAAGCCCTCTGCAATAACGCAAAGAGCTTCTTTATTTCACAACAGATAACTGAACAAATAAAATCAAACGCACTTCAAGATGACTTTATTGACCACGCAAAAATGAAAATGCACGTTTAAAGAAACCTTGTCCTTTTTTTGAAGCATCATCTGATTTTATACTTCTTTTTTGCTGAGACACCATTTCAATATTCTTACGCATTTCAACAGTTGACTCACTCGCATCTTTTGGAAACTTAAAAACAGGTTCATGCTTCATAACTATAGTCTGAAATTTGACCCAAACATTATCACCCGGACCATCAAATATTCTTTTTGTACACCAATTAACAGGATATATTTGACCTCCTTGCCAAGCTAATGGAAAAGTATTTGGACCAAACGTAGGGTCATCCGTTTGCCATTCAGCAGGCCCATAATGCCGCTCAATAACTTTAACGATATAAGCACCAAATTCTAACGCAATCCCCGTCATCCCCTCTTCAGAACGTGTTTCCATATATTCATCGTGTATACATCCCAACACAAACTCGACAACTTCTATAGATTCTAATGAATAATCCAGTCGCCCATTAAAGCTTGCAACGACCTCCTCAGCAAGACTACTTAATTTTTCTTTCATCTGCTCCATAACTTCTTTTGTTGCCATAGCCCACCTTTTTATAAGATAATATTTTGAACAAACAAGCTTGCGTACCAGTATAGAGCTAAAGTGATGCTGACCTTCTAACGCCCCAACTTAGTGAAACTTTAACACATAAATATATGTTAATTCAAGCTCATTTGCCTTTCAGCATTCTCTCTGGTGTCCCTACGGTGTCAACTCAACCGCATAAAGTACCCATAAACAAAAAAGCCTCTCCGATTAAAGAGAAGCTTCTTGGTCTGTTAAATGGTGGGCCTCCCGAGAGTCGAACTCGGTACCAAGTGATTAAGAGTCACTTGCTCTACCAGATGAGCTAGAGGCCCGAAATGAACCGCATGTTATTGCGAGAGCGGTATTATACAAAACAGCATCAAATTGTCTATCGATTTTTTAAATACCGTACTTTATACCCTACGGGAACAACCACCAAACGCCGCGGCAATTTTATTCCCTTTCCAAATGCTCATCCACATACGTGGCGAGCAGTTCTGCCACCTTGGTCGGCGGCGGGACCATAAAATAATGATCTATCACGGCATGACCCAGCTCGTGCGCAATAATGGAATCAATAATATCCTGTTCTGAGGAAAAAATCATCCGGCGGTCATGAGCATAAAACGCCTTATAGTCCTGATGCACCTGCGTCAAATCAAAACACTTCGCCTGAAGTTCCTTGCGGGATGGCAAAACTTCGATGTTAATCCTGGCTATCATAGGCTTCATGCCGAGGATATCTTCCACCCGCATCAATAAAAACTGAAGCCTCGCGCTGAGACGACTCTCCAGCGAATATTCTTTATTTATAAAAAGATCACGATATTGCGCCGCCAGCGGTAAATAGCGGCTGCGCAATCTGGCTTCAATCTTGCGCAGATTCGCGCCGGGAGGATAATAAAGGTAAACGGTATCACCCTTTATTTCCATGAACCCTTCAACTCCTTCAGGAAGGGGCGCCGGCTGAACAAGCACTTCGGGTAACGGCTGAACAGCAACAACCTCATCAGCATTCACCCAGGAAGCCAGCGCAACGGTGCACAAAACAAACGCAACAAGAAACTTATACATGATAACAATCCAGAATTTTTTTCATACGCGCGACACATTCCCTGGCTTGCACGGGCACCCCTTGTTCCTGCCAACCCTTTTCAAGCGCCTCTGTTTCAGTTTTTAAAACAGCAATATCCTGCTGCATCTTACGCGCCATCTCATTAAGAGCTCCGGCCAAAGGCTTCATTTCATCCTTATCCCGCAAACGAAAAATCTGCTTTAAATTCCCGGCATGAAATGTCAAAAGATCCTGCCGCAAACGGTACACAGGGCCTGCGATACGGTGCGAAACATAAAGGGCCATAAATGCCGTAGCGACACCAACAACAAAAATCACAATCATAGTGCTTAACGCCAATCCCGGCAAAATAAAATCAGACGTGCTCATAATCTTAAGACGTGAATCCTGAAAAACGGTTGTGAGCGTCCGCCCGCAAAAAGCATAAACAATCAACCCCGTCATCATAGAACCAAGGGCAACCATGGTGAAAAATTTAACAATAAAAATATTCTGAAACTCCCTGTCGATAATAAGTATCTTGCGACGATGTTCCTGCGGGTTATTATTTATCACTTTGACCTCCCTGCTCTTTTCCAAACTCCAGATGATCTATTTTTGATTGATCTTTAAAGATCTTGGCCCTTGATCGCAAAGCGCCGACCCAAAGATCCATTTTCACCTGAGCCGACTTGCCGGCCAAACGTTTGCGCAAAGCACCTGCCGTTTCTTCAAAAGGTTTTTGATCGACATGCTCTTTTGAAACAACCTTCATCACCACCCATCCATCCCCAGGAATATAAAACGGATAGCTGACATCTCCAATATCGAGCCCCCACACGGCCTCTTCCACCGCATCAGGAAAATCTCCAGACATCCACCAGCCGGTATCTTTACGACGGACAACGCCTGCGCCGGGATTCTTAAACGCCGCATCAAATCCGGCACGGCTCATCCCCCGGGCTTTTAATTCATCGGCAAAATACATGCTTTGCAACTCAAGCTGCTGCCCTTCACGCGCATACAGCGCCCGCAATTTCGTGTCCGTCACGGGTTCAGCGTCAAAAAACTCCTTATTCTTTGCCTGAATGACCCCTTTAAGCAATGCCTGGCGCCAATAAAGCTCTACCTCACGCATAAAAGCTTCCTGTTTATCAAGGCCAAGCTTCTGCGCTTCCTCAAGAATCAGCTGATTGACAATCATCTCATCAAGGACTTTTTCCTTAATCTCGCGCGGCGAAAGATCTGGATAACTTTTAAAGACTGATTTGGACGCATCAAGCGCATGGTTAAATTCTTCAGTCGTGATGCTGTAATGATTGACCTTCACAAGGACATCCTTGGGCAGATTATTCGCCTGACCGCATCCGGCCAAACATATCAAACTCCCTATCAACAGTCTTCGCATAAGCAACTCCTTTTAAACATTACCGGCATCAACAATCTCTTTTAAAAGCCGCTGGACA